>JAZFSU010000022.1:0-11142 GCA_036446335.1 Dehalococcoidia bacterium
CTGTGCACCTGACATGGCCTTTATCAGGAGTGCCTTCCGTACAGCCGGGACCAGGTGGTTGACGAAGTACCTGGGTTTGAGCTTGCCGAGCAATTCGCCACCTGAAAGCAGCTTTCGCTTCATCGACACATGAAAGTCGAACACCTCGTGGATGGGACGAAAGTCAATATCGAGTTCAACCTGTCTGGTTTGCAAGTCAGCCAGCATGGTCCGTGCGAAGTCTCCCATCTGGGCTGGGTCCTCGAAATAGTAGATGGGCCCCGTGTAGCGTAGCCGCCATTCCTCGAAGGCCTTCACGCATAGGTGTTCGATAGCGCCCGCAGCCAGGCGACTCGCCCGATCCGGGCAGCTCTCCCATGTGCGGATGAAGCCGGTGGGCCCGTTCGGGAAAAAGAGACACAGGAAAGCGTCGGCGAATCCCTGGTTTGGGGAGAAGCCGATCCTGGAGGCACCTCCCCAGTTTCCGGCCAGGTCGAAGAAATTCAGGTAGAAAGACTCGTTCCAGTGATTGTGGGGGCCGGCCTGATGGCGCTCCTCATCCGAAGGTTGGAAGTCGACCATCTGTAGTCCTTCCGGTTAGTGACTCTTCTTGCATTATTCGCTCTCAGGCTCCGAGTAGAAGAATGGGTCGGAAGCAGTGTTCGGGTCCAGGGCTCTCTTGATCTTGCTCATCCAGACAGGGTAGTTCCAGCAGGCAGGGCCGAAGCGCTTGTTCATCTCGCACCCGGAAGCAGCTATGGGAATGCCGAGGGCCATCTCGATTGCAGCATCGCACCCAGCCTCTATTATCTCACCCGAGGCGACAATGGCGTCAGGATTGGCGGGATCGAATAAGTAGATGCCCTCGAGGTATCCCATGTGGCCGTTCTCGAAGGTTCCGCCGCAGCCAAGGTCCGCGCCGTCGTCGAGAAAGATGCCTCTGTCAATATACTTTCGTTTCTCCTTGGCGATCCAGTCAGACTGGGTTATGCCGAGGTCCCAGGTATCGAAAGAGCCTAGCATCGTGGACATTCCCTGCGATGGCCTGTAGGTTGCCTGGGTATTGACAGCGTTCCGAACGAGCAGCCAGAACAGCTTGGAATCCTGCTGAAGCCGCTGCTGCTTGCCAACCGGGATGCTGTGAACGATGTCCTGAAGGACAGGGAATCTCCGGAGGAGAGCTAGCGGGTCCCTTACGCGCCTGAGCAGGGGGCCGGCTATTCGCAGCATCCTTGGAGTGACCTTCAGGTTCATCGGAATGCGCACCCCGCCGGTCTCCCTGAGGATTTGCTTCATTGCCTTCATTTTCCACTTGAACTCGCCGTCAGAATGGCAGATCACTGCGTTGACGAGCACGTGATTCATGATCTTCTGAAAGACGCCGCTCTCCAGAGCGACCTTGAGTTCCTCGTTGTTCTCGGTCATGCCGAGCGCTGTGAAAAACATGGGAGTGCGGAAGTTGGCGTATTCTATCTCGGCCTCTCCCATTTTGTAGCCGGCGTCCATCATAGCTTGGCTCGACGGGAAGGCGAGGACGTTCATTGCTATCCTGGCCGGCATCTTGTCCAACAGATAAACTGGAGACTGGCCGTGCACCTGCCACTTGGCCGGGCCATCCCATTTGTATAGCTTGACAGCGCATTTCGTGAATACTCCGAGCCCTCCAAGGCTGCCCTGGAAGCCCCGCATGATTCCCCGTATGGAGGGTCCGGGGCCGTCGGCTGTGAACCAGCCTGCGCCCGTGCCGCCGCTTCCCAGAGTGAGCACTTCGCCGGTCGGAAGGACCCACTCCACACCCAGCAGGTTGCGACCGCTGTAGCTCGTTGACGACCCGCTCGTCCCGTAGCCCCAGGCAGCCGTGGTCGATGCCAGAACAGAATGGTTTGAGCCGCTCGAGATCGTGTGGACATTGAGGCCATGCTTGAAGAGCTCTGTCTGCAGGTCAACCGCGCGCACGTACGGCTCGATGAGGGCTATCTGATTCTTGACGTCGATGTCAATGATCCGGTTCATGCGTTTCAGGTCGAGGACGACGACCCGATCCCGCGATGCGGCGCACACGGCATGGAATCCGGTCGAGAGCGGCTTTGCCATGAGGTCGGTCTTGTTGCAGAATTGGATAATCTGCTGGACCTCCTGAGTAGTCTCGGGCATCACAACTGCGACCGGGCGAGGAGTCCAGCGGCTACCGTCTCTGGAAATGGTCTCTGGGTTCATGTAGAGGGAATAGGTGTCCATCATGCAGGGGGCGGTGGACACCCACTGCTGACCCACTGCGTCTTGAAGCG
This sequence comes from Dehalococcoidia bacterium, assembly GCA_036446335.1. GTDB lineage: Bacteria > Chloroflexota > Dehalococcoidia > SZUA-161 > SZUA-161 > JAZFSU01. The sequence continues at coordinate 2,268 of JAZFSU010000022.1, forward strand.
CCCTTGTTTCCTCTATGGTTATCATGCGTGAAGCCTCTCGTCAGGCCAGTCCTGCTCGAAGAGCCGTTCGCGGTGCCGGCAGGAGACGGGGCATCCGGTCAAAGGCCCCATTTCCCATCGTTGAGCACGCGGTTCGGATCGAATATCGTCTTCACTTTCTTCAGCACTTCAAGGTTCAGTGGGTTCTGTTCGAAGACAACGTCGGCGGCTGATCCGTATGGCCTGCTGAAATAGGCGCCAGCTTGCGCCAACTCCGGGACAGCGTCCTTCTCCAGGTTGCGCAGGGCGTCAACCTCATGGTCGGCAGTAGGGTCGAACATACACATGAACTCCACGTGGCAGGCGTGATTCTGCACGACAGGCTGGATATAGCAGCCTATTGACTCTTCATCCACGTGGTGTCTCGCGGCCAGTTTGCCAAAGATGTCGACGAAGCTCGGGACGCGGTCAAGAGTGGTCAGGAAGAACACCGAGACGCAGTTGCCTTTCAACCGACAGCGCCAGTCAACCTCGCCACAGGGAGTGGTGGCAGTTTTCAGGAAGTCCTTTGCCGAGAGCAGCCCGAGTGAAGGCGTCAGTGAAAGATGATGCCTTTGAGCGATCGTCTCTATGTCCTGCTGCTGGTACTTGATACGCTCGTCAGGCAGTCGCTCGAAGCCTGCGATATTCTGAAGGCAGATATACTTGGGAAGCGTGCCTCGGACAATATGAAGCGGCTCGTGGCGGGTTGCGCTCATGAGCGTGGCAGCTGCTGTGCTGTCCAGGACGAACGAATGCTCTCCCAGACACGGGCGCTGGACTTCGTAGATGAAGGGAAGGAGCTCGGCGAGCGAGTCAGCGCCGACGAGAAAAGGTTTCTGGACAGTGGGCCTCAACTCAGCGCGCATGGTGATCCATGTGACTACGCCCATTGTACCCTGCGAGCCCTGGATAACGCGGTGAAAATCCGTCTGCGACGGGCCGGCAGGTGATTTCTGGGCGCCGCCTGCGGCACGCTGCTGGTCGAGTGTTCCGGGGCCGCCGGCTGCGCCGGTGCGGAAGAGCTCGCCGTTTCCGAAGACGAACTCGGTGCTTGCGACCGGGTCTCCCGAGTCCCATTGCCTGTTGGGCCATGTCGAGGGCTCGCGATCCATTATGGATGCGACGACGCTCTTGCCTCTTCTCGGAGAGAGCGGTGCGGGGACAGTGAGTCCATGGGGTTCGAGGGCCTGAAGAAGCTCAGCGTAGGTGACCCCTGGTTCGATCATGCAGACGCGGTTGCGCCTGTTGATCCACGGTATGTTCTTCCACGATGAAAGGTCTATCAGGACACTAGCCTTGGAGGCCGCGAATCCCCCTCTGTGGTGGTTGCCTGTGGAGGATGCGACGGTGAGATTCAGCCCGCGTTCGTTCGCCAGGCGTATCAGCTTCTGGAGCTCATCCGGATTTGCAGGGCGCACGATGAGGGACGGCGCAATTCCTGAATCCGTGACGGGGGTTGAGAGCCGATATGCGTTGATGTCGCTGGCGCTTTGGCTAATAGCTGAATCGTTTAGGACGGATTGCAGGCGACTGGTCAGCTCCGAGCTGTCAATTGACATAACTCAATCCTCGATACCCGCAGCTTCGTATACCAAGTCTATGATGTCGAAAATGGGCAGAAGGTGCTGCTCCGCTGACTGCTGTGACTTCGAGAGGTTGGCCCTGCAATGATGGCATGCCGTTACAAGGCACTCAGCCCCGACATCGACCGCCTCTTCAATCCGGTGCAGTGCCGCCGAGCGCGCCAGGTCCGGATATGCCAACGGAACTCCCCCTCCGCCGCCGCAGCAATACGAATACTCGCGAATGCGATACATCTCGACAAAGTCCAGCCCGTCGATGGCCCGGAGAAGCTGGCGCGGCTCATCGAAGACGCCGTGGACGCCACGGTTGATCTCTCGGGGCGGATCGGAATATGTCATGCAGCCATGAGAAGTCTTGTACTCCCCCGCCCAGTCAAGGGGGGGCTCGCTCTGACGACCGAGATAGCACGGATCATGAAAGGTGACCTTTCGACGCACGGGCCGGGGCAGTTGCAGCTTCCGATCTCTGATGAGCTGCGCGAGGAACTCAGTGGCGTGGACAACTCGTGCCTTTGGGGCCCTGGCGTATTCCGGATACTTGGAGCGCATCGCTCCCAGGCAGGAGCCCGATACTGTGACGACAGTGTGGACTTCGAGGCTGTCCAGGACATCTGCCATATCCGTGGCGGCTTGAACGAATGCGTCCCGGTGTCCCGTCCAATAAGCAGGGAGGCCGCAGCTGGTTTCGGCTTGTCCTAGGATGCCAAAGTCCACTCCTGCATGGAGGAGCAAGCGGGCCAGCTTCCGAGTGACTTGGGATGAGGCCGGGTCATCACACTGCATACAGCCCGCAAACAGCAGGACCGGAGCCTTCTGGCGAGGCATGACCTTCAAATTGAGGTCGTTGGCCCAACTGGACGGGCTGTCGGCAGGATTCGCGGTAGGGCGTCCATGCTGTGCCAGGTTGTGGATGACCTGCTGGTGAGCGGGCAGGGCGAATCCCTCGTCGACGACGTGTTCTCGCAGGGCCATGCTCACAGCGTGCCGCTCCGCCTCCATGATGAACTTGCAGGAGACATCACAGAGGCCGCAGGCAGTGCAGGCAAAAGTGATGCTTGCCAGGGTGTTGTCGACCTCGATGCGCTCATCGAGAAGGGAAAGCGCCATGATGTTCTTGCCGGAGCCCGAGTAGCCGTGGAAGTGGAACTCGCGACTGGCTGGACAGCCATCCGAATACTTGGGATTGAGAACGGTAGGCAGAGGCACCATCTTGCACAACGAGCAGCGGAAGCACTTCTTCATCTCCCCTTCGAGGTCTCTTAGCCGCGACAGGGCCACGTTGCCTCCTTGTCATGCAGGCAATGCAGGAATGCTCAGAGCTCAGATGTTCTTGTTCTGAACTGCACAGTTCATGGGTGAAAACGTCTCCGCTCTTCGATAGAGCGGCCTTGGGAGCTTTGAGTATAGCATGCATGTGTCAGTGTCGCAAAGAGGCGAGCGAGGGTACAGGGCTGTTCAGGAACGTCGGTGCCCTTTGGGTCAGGCACTGTATTGTTGAAGTGTCGAAGGGGTGACAAGCAATGGATGCGGAGTCGACGGAGAATCGGGGCGGACGACCTTGCAGGAACCAGCCGACTCTATTACTTGCAGAATGTGTTATCGCGTAACAGGTTGGGGCACTGCCTTCGGAAGGCGGGCGCGTCCCGGATGAAGGCTGCCAACGCCTCAGGACGGAGTCACTGTGAGACTCGCCCACCCACGAACCGGACCCAGCGTGGCTCTTATGATAACTCTGCCAGCGGAAAGGCCCATGGCCTGCCCCCCCGGAGCGACCGTGGCTACAGATGGACTGCTGCTTCCCCAAGTCACACTGTTTGTGAGATCGGCGGTGGATCCGTCGGAGTAGGTCGCCATAGCTTTGAACAGACTCGTTCGTCTTGTTTGTATCGAAGCCGTGCTCGGCGTCACCTGTATGGATCGGACGGAGTTGGGAACGAAGTGAGCCGTAACACTCCTGTTCGACTCCATGGTGACGACAGTGGATATGCTGGTGCCCGAAGTGTCGCCGGCCCAGTAATCGAACGCGTAGCCTGTTGAAGGGAAGGCGGTGAGAACAGCCTCGGTTCCCGCAACTAGATCGGTCCCCGGATTCGTCACTATGCCTGCGCCTGAAGGGCTGATGGTTATCGTGAGGGTGCAGTGCCTTACTGGAACGTCAGTGGGCGATGGGATGGGAGGACTGGGCGTGGGTGGCAGCGCATTTGTCGGTGTCGGCGCCACTGCAACGGATGGGCCTGGCGTTGGTGTCGCCCCAGGCGCGCCAGAGCCACAACCAGGAAACCCCATTGCGGCTATCGCCATGACTGCCACACAAACTGCTGCTGCGCGGAGACGCTTCGACTTGTGAGACCGCATCGGCTGTTTCAGTTCGCACCCCCTGACTGCCTTTGAGAGTAATCTTCTTGCCAGGGAACGCCTCAGCGCGCCGCCAGCATGGGAATCAATCTCCATCGCGATCCTGCCACGCGAGTCGAACTGGTCTGCATTTCAGGCGCTCCGCGCCTGGACAGCGCTTGCTTGCTGGGCAGCGGCCTGATCTTCGGACACGATGGGTATCTCCACGACAAACGTCGTTCCTTCGCCCACCTTGCTCTCAGCTCGAATAGCCCCACCGTGCTGCTCAACAATGCCAAAGCAGATGCTCAAGCCAAGTCCAGTTCCCTCGCCCACCCTCCTGGTTGTGAAGAACGGGTCGAATATGTTGCACAGGTTTTCGCTCGAGATGCCGTGGCCTGTGTCGGCAAAACTGGCCTGTATGGTGTCGTTGACTCGCTGCGTCCTGACAACAAGCGTCCTCTGCCCGTCGACCTGCATCATAGCCTGCTCAGCGTTGACGATAATGTTGACGAAGACCTGCTGGAACTCGTAGAAGTCGGCCATCGTGAGTGGAATGTTGGGAGCGAGTTCGGTTGTCACTTCTACATTGTTGGTTTTCATGCGGAAGTCGTTCAGTTCGAGGCTCTTCTCGATGACTTGGTTGATTGAAATCAGGCCTCTCTCAACATCGTGCTCGCGAGCAAATGAAAGCAAATTGGCGGTGATACTGCTGGCACGTAGGGATTGTCTGTAGATGGTCTCGACGTCACCCCTGATGCCTTCATCCAAATCCTTCATTGATGCTAGGAGTTGGGCGTGTCCCTGGACTGCCGCGAGGGGGTTGTTGAGCTCGTGAGCAACGCCCGCCGCCAACTGCCCCACCGCGGCGAGGCGGCCGCTAAGCATAATCTGCTGCTGCATCCTAGCCTTTTCCCGTTCGACCCGCCTTCGCTCGGTGACATCACGGACTACCGCAACCAATTCGATGGGTTGCTTCCCCTGTATTTGTGAGATGGTGTATTCAATGTCTATTGTGCTTCCGTCCTTCTTCTTGACCTCACCGGTATCAAAGAAGCGCCCATGTTGTTGTATCCCGGCTGAGACTCGTCTGACGACCTCCGGAAGACTTCCTGCCAGCGGGTAGGGGAAACGAATATCTTTGCCAACGAGTTCGTCCTTCGGATACCCGTATACCTCCTCGGCCTTATCGTTGCACCAAGTGACAACTCCATCTGTGAACAGCAAGACTGCATCGGTGAGGCTTCCGACCAGCGCTGAGTAGTGTCGCTCCGACGCGCGCAGTGCCTCCTCCGCCTTCTTGCGTTCAACACCGTAGCGTATGGAAAGGCCCAGCAGTTGGCTGTTCAATCGCCCCTTCGGCAGATAGTCCTGTGCTCCTTTCCTCGCCGCCTCTATCGCCACGTCTTCATCATCGAGACCGCTCAACACTATGAGTGGCGTCTGCGGAAAAGCGGCGTGCACACGGTTGAAGGTGTCGAGGCCCTGGCTATCCGGGAGCCCGAGGTCCAGGAGAACCGCGTCGAACTGTCCGTGCCCAAGCCGTTCGAGACCCTCCGAAAGCAGTTCAACGTGCTCGAGCTCAAACTGGACGCCGCGTGCGTCATCGAGCATCTCCCGGATCAGGAGGGCATCCGGCGGATTATCCTCTACCAGCATGACTTTGACTGTATCCTTCGTCATCTCCTGTCACCTCCCCGGCAATGTCACAATGCTGAACCAGAACTGTTCGATGCCCTCAACCACATTCACGAACTGCTTCAGGTCGATTGGCTTCCTGATGTAGCAGTTCGCGTGCAGGCCGTAACTCTTGTGAATGTCCTCTTCGGCAGCTGAGGTTGTCAGCACCACAACCGGTATGGTCTTCAGGGAATCATCATCCTTGATTTCCTCCAGCACCTGGCGACCGTCCTTCCTTGGCAAGTTCAGGTCCAGCAAAATCAGATCCGGGCGGGGTGCATCGGCGTACGCATCCTCCCGCCGCAGGAAAGACAATGCCTCCACGCCATCTTCAACCACGTGCATATTGTTGCGAAGGCGCCCGTGCTCGAAAGTCTCCATGGTCAAGGTCGCATCACCAGGATTGTCTTCAACCAGGAGAATCTCAATCTCTCTCGTGCTATCGGTCCTGTCCATTTGTCTCCTCCTCTTCTTGTGACTCTTCTCCGGGTATTGCCTTCTTCAGGGCAAAGTGAAAGGTTGTGCCCTTCCCGGGCTCCGATTTCACCCAGATTCGTCCGTCGTGGCGTTCGACTATTCTCTTGCAGACCGCGAGGCCGATGCCGGTGCCGGGCTGGTCTCCCCTCTTGTTCAATCGCTGGAACATCTGGAAGACGCGATCGGAGTACTCCGATTCGAATCCGATGCCGTTGTCTTGCACCGAGAACACCCACTCATCCTCTTCCTCCTTAGCTGAGACGTGAACCTTTGGCTGCTCCTCCCCGTGGAACTTGATGCCATTGCCTATCAGGTTCTGGAAGACCTGGACCAGTTGTGTGCCATCGCCCATCACGGTCGGTAGGTCATCACTCGTAACGAGAGCATGGGTTTCCTGGATTGTCATCCCGAGGTTTGCGATAGCTTGGTCGAATGCAGCCTTGCAGTCGCTGGGCGCGATGGGCTTGCCCTTTGTGGTCACGCGCGAGTACATCAGCAGGTCGTCAATCAACGTCCGCATCCTTGTTGCCCCGTCAACGGCGTAGTTGATGAATAGGTCAGCCTTCTCGTCGAGCTTTCCCTTGTAGCGGTCCTCCAAGAGCTGAGTATAGCTGGCGACCATGCGTAGCGGCTCCTGCAGATCATGTGAAGCGATGTAGGCGAATTGCTCGAGTCCTTGTTGGAGCGTTCCAACTCTGCGTTGGCTCGGGCAATATCTGAGGTCCGCTCCTCAACCCTCTTTTCCAACTCATCGTTAGCTTGCTGTAGCGCCTCCTCAGCCTGCTTGCGCTTGGTTATGTCCACAGCGATCTGGACGCGGACGCTACGCCCATCAACCCATTCAATTGCCCGATCGCGAATGTCATCCCATCGACCTGTGACAGGGTCGTGGAACTCCCAGCGGCAAACGTCCCCCGGCTCACCATCGGCCGCGAGCAGTTTGTCATTTGTGCAGAATGCGCACGGGCCGCTTTGACCAGTGTGGAGGACTTCCCAACAGGTTCTACCCAGGACATCGCCTAAGAGGTCGCGAAGGTGCTTGTTCACGAAGAGGATCTCATGCGTTTTCATATCCGCCACATATACGGAAGCATCGAGACTGTCCAGCACGGTGAGGAGTCTGGAATGTGATTCCTTCAGCTCTGCGGTCTTGGCCGCAACCTCTTTCTCCAGCATCTTGCTGTGGCGATACGACATAAGCAAAGCATAGGAACATCCGAGAAAGACCACCACAAGGCTCACCACCACAACAAACAGTTGTCCGAGATAGGCGGACCGCACTAGTTTGCGAGCTTCCTCTCTTGGCGCCCACACTCCGACTGCCCACAGCTCCTCTCCGAGATGAACAGGGGTGTAGGCCATGAGCATGTCTTCTTCAGTGGTGCCGTATTCCTCGGAAGTCTCTTCGAATGTGCGGTAGGAGTACTCTGCCGCACCGATCTCTCCAGAGGCCATCCTCTCGACAATGTCCTCAAATACACCGAATCCGGCTGCTTCAACCACCAGGTTCTTTCCGAAGAGAGCGGCTTCAGGTGCCCAGAGCACAGTCTTCTGGTCATCAATCAAGAAGGCGTGTCCTCTCTCTGCTGAGGAGAGAGAGGCGATGAATTTCTCCGTTACCGTGTCCAGCTTCAGAGTGCAAGCTACAACGCCGGCAAACTGGCCCGAGGCAGACGTGTAGTCTTCGTCATCTGAAGGCGCAAACATGGGGACAGCGACAATCACTCCCTTCTCGCCTTCCTCGACGCCCTTGAACTCGATGAACTCGATGATATAGGAGTCGCTGGAAGTCATTGCCTTCGCTTCCTGATAGTACCTCTCCCCCGAGAAATCGGCACCCTCTGTTCCGAGAGAGGCAACACTGTATCTCATGATTCCATCTGCATCCAACACCCCGATATCATTCACTCCTAGTGGTTTGATCTCGTCGAACTCGTGCACCATTTCCCATCGGGTAGCATATTCCTGGAACAACTGAATCTCAGGTATCTTGCCCAGTGCTCGCATCACCCTGGCCAGCGTTTCGAAATACAGCTCGATTCCGCTGGTCGCTTCTCTGGCCTGAGCGAGTTGTCGCTGGTTGAATTCGTCGACGGCAGCCCTCTCGGTCGCCTTGAAGGATTGGTTTCCCAGGACCAGGACAAGTGCTACCGTAAGCACAGCCACGATGATGACAGGCCACGGGCCTCTGAGGCCCGTATTGCGCAACGCGATGCGTATCGTACTCCACTCGCGCGTGGCTACGCGACGCAACTTGACAGCGGTACCCGCTATGGCTGGGTCTTTCAATTGCTTGTCTTTCATGTGTTGCTGCGCGATCGGCCAGTGTCTTCCACCGAGAAATGCGCAGCTACACTCTCTTGCTTGCACGTTAGCATACCGGTGTTTGGGTATACAATGGCTCTTTCTGGTGGTCAGCAGGGGGAAAATAGTACCGGCGTGTGACAGTGACGAGCCTTGGGTTCTCTTGCGGGGCCGGCTGAACATGGCATCGCCGCTGGGAGAACAGTCACCGTTTTGTAGTTGCAGGGCGGGGATAGCTGCAATTGGGATGCGCTGCCTTGGCGCATTCCTGACGTTGCGCCTGGCGAAGCGCGGAGTCGGACGATTCCCCGTAGTCTCTTTCGCGAAGTGCGAAGATGGTGGGACGCGGGTGTGATGCGTGTGGGATAGGAGGGCTAGGGCCGTGTCATTGGAGTCACGAGCGACTCGATCTGGTCTGGCTTGAACGGCCCGGCGTATTCCGGGTGATCAGTGAGCCACTGAGACATGTTCACCAT
>JAZFSU010000023.1:0-3943 GCA_036446335.1 Dehalococcoidia bacterium
TTCACCCGGGGTGAAACACAAGCTCTGATACTCCAGGGTATCCACGCTTCCTGGCTGCCGGAAAACAAGAAACAGCAGTTGGCCGAGCAGTTCCGATCAGATGAGAACTGGTGAAGAGTGTGTGAGACCAGACTGAAGACCGCTCTGACCAACACAGCAATCATCGACGAGAAGAAAGCGTGGCGGGGACTGGCTGGTGGGGTAATGACCTGACCCTGTCCCCCCCAGAACCCTGCACAGCCTCATCGGCAATCCCCAGCATCCCTCATGACGGCCCCAACCGACAACCGTCACCCCGTAACGTGGGAGGTGGCGGGAATCCGCCACCATTGTGGCGGGCCTGATACTCAATTGCCCTCTGAACCGCCAGCGACGGATTCATACCGATGGGGCTTTCACCGCGACCATTCGCGCAGGGCCTCCTGAACAGCGTCCACTATCACTTCTTGCTGTGACCTGCCATCAGTTCCCGATCGTGCCTCGTGAGATGCTCTTGCCAGCTCCTCACGATAGAGCTCATGGTATAGCTTCTCGCCCTTTCTCCACCCCATGAGCCAGGCCACGGCCAGCCCAACGACGGCGATCGGCGCCACAATCTCGACCCTTATGTTTTGAGAGACCAGTATGACGACAACGATCAGGACGGCGAACAGGGTTGTGGCCACATTGATGTCCCACCGTGCAGCGTTGGCCCTGTCTCTCGCCCTGCGTGCCGCCTTTCGCGCCACCTCTGGGCTGGCGTTCTCGGTTGCCTCGGATCTACTCATCGTCCCTGTCTGCGCACCTGCGCCCCCTCTGTTATCAATTATGGCCAGTGGGCGTTGCAGAGTGGTGACAGCCCGGTGGCGAGGTTACGGAAAAGGTCAGAACCCGGTTACGGTTTCATCCGCCGCTAAAGCAGAGCCCTGCTCCCCGGCCTTGCCCTCTATCTGTCTTGCCACAATCGGCAGGCAGGCGTGCTGACTCTTCAACAGGTGTCGTGCCATTACTTGCTGGTCCTCTTCTCCGTTGACATCCCCCACACCAGCCACTAGACTGGATGTCAACAAACTTGACCCGTCCAGACCCGGCCTCAACACAACGGGATCGCTAATGGAGGTGTCCAGGTGAGCAAGAGAACGGTGCGCGACTTCAACTTCGAGGGAGAGTTGTGGCCCATTGTCGATAGTTGGGCGCAGGAGACCGGCTACAATCTTAAGGAATCTAACGGAGCAAAACGCCTCTATCAAAGGGGCCACGGCGTCCTGGTTGCGCCAATGATGCTGGAAATCGCCCAGACAGGGAAAGACGTTCATTTTGAAGCGTGGATTCGGGTAAGTCTCATGGTGCGTCTTTTTGCCCTGTTCCTGCTGCCATCACAGATGGGAATCGAATCGGGTGGTTTCCAGGGGGTCGTGCCACGCAAGATGGCGCGGGCTGCCGTTAACAAGTTATTGGAAAGGATCGACCAGGCTGCAATCCAATAGTGGTGCAGCGCATTGGCCTTATGCCCCTCGTTTGGACAGGCAAGGTCTTGAACGACAGGATGACCTTGTATCTGCAGGGAGGTGGTATAGAATGCCTTGACGATGTGAAGGGGCGGCAGTGACTCTCAGGTTCCCTCACGACGGCGCCAGCCAGCACACCCATCATCGATAACAACAAAGCGCGATGAGGGACTGGCTGCTCGGGTAATGACCTGACCTGGTCCCTCCCCCGTCGACATCCCCTGCGCCGGCTCCATACCATCCTGCTCGTGTCTCCCCGGTCTGGACAACATCTGGCCATTGAGTCAATTGGCATTGCCTTGCTTCATCTGTTGACGAGCATACGACTCGACTTTCTCAACATCTTCCGGGTCAAGGCTTTCAGTGATCTGAGCTACCCACAGCATCAGCTCGAGTAGGCCAGCATCAATCTCGTCTTCAGATGGACGTGGTTCGTAGCGGTTCCAGAAACCATACACGGTTGCCATTGATGGGAGCCCACGGCCGAGGTCAGCCAGCTCTAGTGCGTATAGATGGTCATTTTCTGAGCGCCAATAGACACGGCCGGCACGTATCCCGGTAGCTCGCTCGATAGCCTGCGCTACGTCTGGACGCACATCCAGCTCCTGTTCCCACAGCAGTGGGTCAGCACGAAGGCAGGATAATTCCTCGGTAGTTGGCGTGATGAATTTCATGATAGCCTCCCCACAGTCCGATTGACGAATTGAATGATAGCATCGGCAAGTTCAGGACCTCTGTCGTCTTGAAGAAAGTGAGCTGCCCTGTCGAACGTGACAGGACCTTCGGCATGAGGTAACAACTCTTTCAGTTTATCGGCATATTCGATTGGAAAGACATTATCCTCGGGTGCCCAGAGAAGGATAGTAGGCACATTGGAGAGTTCGGGCAACCTGCGTTCAATAGCAGCCATATCATCCCAACCGCGGTCACCCTCGCGCATGGGGATGGTACGCGGCCATGTAAGCACAACATGATCGGAGTCTGGCTCATCATAGACATGATGGTAGCCCCGTGCTTCATGCTCCGTCATGCCACGCCTTGTGGTCAGTGAAGGGCCGTTCTGTGAAAGCACCTTTAGACGCTTCATGAAATACTGGCCGATTAGTGGGGCATGCCATGTTGTCCAGGGTCGAGCCGAAGAATGGAAGCGGCCAACATAGCCGGTAAAGAGCCAGGTGTTCATCAGGACAAGCGCTGCCAGCTGCTCTCGACGCTGTAAGGCAGCGCCCACACCTTGCGGTCCACCCCAGTCCTGCCCGACGATCACAAAGCTGCCTAGTTGAAGTTGGTCGATTAGTGACACGAGGTCAGCGATATGATGCGCCGTTGTCAGTGCAGCATCGATTCTTGGGTGGTCCGAATAGCCGGCGCCGATCCAATCGGGCACAATCACCCGGAAGCCAGCCTGCCTCAGTGGTTCGACAAAGCCCCGATACAGATAGCTCCATGTGGGATTTCCATGCAATAGCAGTATTGGACGTCCTTTGTCATCACCCTCATCCAGGTAGGCCATTGTCCGGCCGTTTACGACAATAGACCGCTGTTCCCACGGATACAGTGACTTAAGCCAATCTGGCTTGGAATCTAGCTCTCTCTTCATATGTCAACATCACCTCCTTCTGCTGCTTTGCCACTTTTCCATCCACGTTTGACCCACCCCCAAGCAGTGTACCACGCAGAATGCACGATTACCTGCCGAAAACTCTGGAGAATCCTTCAAGACATCTTTGCCCAACACACGAACCCTACCGAGGGTGTGAGAGGAGCAGTCTGCCGCAGGTCATACTGCCAGTGGCTCGCCCGCAAGGGCGAGACTACCCCCTCCTTGTTCCCGAGCAGTAGGGGCCTGTGGCGTCTCGTGCCGAATGCCAGAGGCAGTGCCATCACAACGGTGGGGCGGGGGAGCCTCATCGAAGATGGGTTCAGGGACAGCCCCTCAGTTTCTCCGGGCTGCCCCGCACCTTAAGGCCCGGATGCGGTTCGAGTCAAGGACAATCCTTGGGCCGTTGGTAGGGGTCCCAGGGGGCGAACGGAGCCCCCTGGCGGGGGATTCAAAGGGGATGCCTCCCCTTTGTCATGCGAAGCCATTGATTGTTTCCAGCCGGTAGGTGGCCGTGTAACACTAGTGCGTCATGCTATAATCAGGCACGAAACGAGGCACGCGCCACCTCCGAAGAGATAGCCGCGAAGAAAGCGTGACGGGGACTGGTTGGTGGTAGACCGTCCGAGAGTAGGTCAGAGACACTATGGAGAGGGTATCCCGGCCTAGCGTCGCCTCTTGCGGAGGACGCCAGCCGCTATCACTCCGAGGCTGGCCGCGCCGGCCACGATGGCGATGATGATCGGAATACTGATCGTCATCGCCTCTTCGATACCTGCTGGGCTAATGGCAAGGTCACTCCGCGACAACTCAGCCGGGACTGGCTGTTCACGCACCGTGAAGAAGGCTGTTCTAC
>JAZFSU010000024.1:0-2554 GCA_036446335.1 Dehalococcoidia bacterium
TTCGGCAGCTTCCTCGGCTTCCTCCGCCACCATTCCATCTCGCATCTTCTCTATCTTGGCCGGTTTCACTACCTTCTCAGGTGCCCGGTTTCTCAGCGGTTCTATGTCGCTCACCGAAGCAGTCAACTGACCATCCACAATCTCTACATTGATCTTGACCAGCCACTCGCTGCCTGCAGTGACCTGATACGCCGCGTTCTTCTTGAACGTTGCTTTCCCTCGCGACTGGCCCTCCAGGCCCAGGTTGAGCGTTCCCTGGCCAATGCCCCGGAGCACTACGGAGTACTCCCCTGGCACGGGATTCGGTATCGTGATGGTTTGAGCACTATCGTCAAATGTTGATTGCGAGCCGGTGATCTGATTGAATGCGAGGCCGCCCGGCAGCTGCCCTGTGCTGGAGCCAGTAGGATCACTCACCGAAGCAACAGCCAGTGAGTCGACCTCAATGACAATCTCGTTTTCAGGGGGAGCTATCGGCACAGGCTCGGACGGGGCCTCTCCGAGATCCACCGTCGCCTCTTGTCCCAACGGCAACGACACCTCTCCGTCCCGATCCTCCGAGCCCACGCTAACAAGCCCCTCGGTAGTTCGGACTACCGTAGTGGCCGTCTCGTCGACTTCCACCTCGAACAGAGTGCCCCGCACCATCGCATATGCTGACGGAGTCCTTATCTCATAGCTGGACGCCGGATCAATCTTCTTTGCGACACGACTCCATGTTCTGCCCACCCACTGTTTCAAAAGTATGACAGACCCGAATTCTCCTACAATATCGACTCGCTGGATCTCGACATCCGTGTCCGGATCGAGCCTCAAGGTGCTACCCTCGAAGAACGTGAGAATGGCATACGATTCGGGAGCGGTTCTGACTCTGGCACCCGCCTGCAGGGTCATTCCATCGTCAGCTTCCCGCCAGGCATCTGTCCCAGCTACCTGTATACTGACATCTCCACTCAGCACGCTGAGCGTGGCCCTGGACGTCAGAGCTGAGGTGTCTGCCTGTGGGCTTATCGCATCCACCAGGAACAGGCTCCCCACCAGGGCTATAAGGAGATATGCAGTCATCGCGACGGCGAAAGGCTTCGTTCTTCCATACGGGAAAACGACCCTTAACCAAGCCGACCGGGGTGACCGGAATCGATTTCTTAGTTGCTCTTTCATTTTCGCCACCGCCCTCTCTCTGAAACTCTCTGTCTCCATTTTCACTTCTTCCTGTGATATCCGTACCATCGTTATAACGATAACAATCGCCAAGTGTTACACTTCACTCTCGCTCAGACGTCAGTGACAAGCTAGCAACAGGAATTTCAAATCGACGAAAACGGACATCGCCGGGGTCCTGCAACAGACAATATCTCCGCTCCGCGCCCCGATAATCCCAGCGCATGGGAACGAAAGCGGTGCAATGACAGATGCGATTTGATCCCTGGAAGCGCGCGCCCTCAGCTTGCATGAGCCGACCCGCAATCTCCACGCAGATGTGAATATTCGGATGGCTAGCCAAGACGGACTGTAGCTGAGAATGATAGTGCAGAAGAGGGGGGCTCGGTAATTCTCAGTGGTAGCGCGGATGTTATGTCAAGCACCAACCGCCTGGCAAAAGGCCCTCGCCTAGACTTTCACCTTGCCGTAGCGCTCCCACTCGCTGTAGATGCAGCCGCAGTATCCCTGATGATAGAGGCCAAGCTCGCGGGCCAGGCGATGGCCCTCCCTGAATCCCGTCCTGAAGTCCTCGTAGAAGAACTCTACACCCCAGTCTCTCCCCGACTCCTCGCCGATCTGTCGTATCAGCTCGTGATTCTGGTAAGGGCTACCCAGCAACGTCGTGGTGAAGGCGCCAAACCCTCCTCGATGGGCCACCTCCGCCGCCTTGGCCAGCCGCAGTCTGTAGCAGTCAGGACAGCGTTCGCTCTCGTGGCCAACAACAGTCCGGAGATACTTGACCATGTCGTAGCTCTGCTCGACGATCAGGGGTAGAGCCGAATCCTGCGCCAGGGCCTGCATTGCCTCTAGCCGGCGCTGGTGCTCCTGATAGGGATGGATGTTGGGATTGTACCAGAATGCAGTGACCTCCAGGCCGCTATCACGCAAGCGCTTCACTACAAAGGTGGAGCAGGGTCCACAGCAGGCGTGAAGCAAGACAGAACTCATCTGCAGACCTCTATCTGCGCAGCAGCTGGCCCCGCCTCACCACAGGCCGGGCTGCCCGGACTGCCCCTTGGCATAGGGCAACCCCAGGTGTTCATAGGCGAAGCGGGTGGCCACCCTGCCGCGAGGCGTGCGCTCCAGGAAGCTCAACTGGAGCAGGTAGGGCTCATAGACATCCATGATGGTGTCCGCTTCCTCGCTGATGGCAGCGGCAATGGTGTCGAGCCCCACAGGGCCACCGCTGAACTTGTCGATTATGGTGCGGAGGATCTTGTGGTCCACGTCATCCAGCCCGATTGAATCCACCTCGAGTCTCTCCAGCGCCTCCAGAGCAACCTTCTCGGTGATCACGCCCTGGGCCATTACCTCGGCATAGTCCCTAACCCGCTTGAGAAGGCGGTTGGCC
>JAZFSU010000025.1:0-2684 GCA_036446335.1 Dehalococcoidia bacterium
ATGGGATTCATCATCGCCCAGCTCAGCTTGTCGGCGAAGCCGCGCTTCCTCTTCACCGCCGGAGACGCCGCCAGACCTACGATTCGCCTCGCCTCCTGCTGGCGTCGCATAGCGATGACCTGGCGCAACGGCTGGCCACGGACGGCCCCGGTCCTGTCGACGACCTCCTGAATATGACTGTAGCTCGCGCCCTCTTTCTCTCTGACCTGCCTCTGGAGATCGGAATCCCCCTGAAGCAAAAGAAGGCTGATGGCCCTCTTCGACAAACGGTAGTCGGCGCTCAGCAGAGCTCCGATCCTGCTGAGCGCCGACTCAATGAGGTCATCGTACTTGATGGTCAAATCCTCAGTTGCAGACATACCCTCCCAGCCTTCTGCGCAATCGCTCGAGCCCCTGCCCGGCAGTAGCCACAGTGGCAATCACCGGAATGCCCAACTCCTCCTCGAGCCGGTCAACATCGATCTCTATCCCCAATGCTTCGGCTTCGTCCATCATGTTCACAGCCAAGATAACGGGGAGTTCAGCTTCGATAAGCTGAACAGTAAGAGTAAGCATTCTCTCCAGATGCTTGCCATCGACTACATGAAGCACCGCTTCGGGGCTCTCCGCAAGCAGAATCGACCTGGAAACCCGCTCCTCTTCCGTTATCGGAAGGAGAGAGTACATTCCAGGAGTGTCCATCACCTCGAATTCCTTGCCATCTATCTTCGTCCTGCCGCTCGACACAGCTACTGTCGTCCCCGGATAATTGGACACGGTAACCCGGGCGCCGGTGAGGCCGTTGAATATCACACTCTTGCCCACATTGGGACTGCCAACTATGACAACCTTTGCCCCATCCTTGCTGCCCCTTGAATGAGCCTCCCCGTGACATCCGCCATCACCACTGCGAAGGCCAAGCACTCCTGCAATTCCAGGCCAGAACCGCGTTCTCATCGCACGACTTCTTCTGGCTGAACACGAGACTCCCCGGCAGACCCTGCAGACATCTCCAAGTCCTTCCTGCCATGAACCGGAGTTGTGCGCAGAAAGAATGCCAGGGCAGCAGCTAGGTACGCGACGTACAACGACACCTCCAGAAGCTCGGGATTGCCGTTATACCCGAACATGGCTTTCGCGAAGCTGCCCACCCCCTCCTTCTCGTTCAGGAAGCCGTTAGTGTCCCAGACGTGCTCTATCACCACAGGGAATACTCCAGCCTCCTGAAACTCGTGTATCCCATGCGCCAGAAGACCGGCAGCGAAAATGATCAGAATTACCCCAGTGACGTTGAAGAAGACGGCGAGGTTCAACCACTTCGCCCCCTTGTAGCCAGCGTACCCTATGACAAGCGCAACCCCAAGCCCAAGAAAGCCGCCAATCGTGGCTGCCGCGGGAGTCGTCGAACTGAGCACGCCCATCATGAACAGCACTGTCTCGATGCCCTCGCGAACGACTACGACGAAGGCCAGAGACGCCAGCGCCAGCGTAGACCCCGCCGCCAAGGCAGAAACTACCCGATCCTCCAGATGCTGTTTCATATCCGCCGCCCGTCGCTTCATCCAGACGATCATGTATGTCAACATCATAACCGCGACCAACATGGCGATCCCTTCGAAGATCTCTTCCGCCCTGCCGCTGAACTGGCCCACAGTCCAAAACAGGCCAGCCCCGACCGCGACGCTCACCACTACGGCAGCGCCAGCCCCGAGCCAGACATTCCAGAAGTACCTCATGTTGCCGCTACGAGCCAGATATGCCAGTATGATGCCGACGATGAGGGCGGCTTCCAACCCCTCCCTCAAAGTCACCACGAAAGCTGCTCCCATTCCACCAACCCCCTTCAGATAATGCTAGGCATTTGCAAATACACCGTCAACAAAAAAAGCCCGCGAATGGGTCAAAGCTCTTGCCGGTCATGAACCGCCCTTTGCGCCGGGCTCTTCTGACTCGCTCCCGCGTCCACACGCGGCACAGTAGCCCTCCATCCGAATCTCCGAGCTGGCAACAAGAAAGTCGTGGTCCTCACCGACCTGCTGCTTCATGCGCTCCGCCAAGGGGCTCACGAAGTCGATCACCTCACCACAAGCGAGGCAGACCAGATGATGGTGCTCTACTCTCGCTCTCACCTCATAATGGTGGTGCTCTTCGGCGAAATGTCTCTCGTGCACCAGCCCCAACTCCTTGAACAGCTTCAGGTTCCGGTACACGGTCGAAAGACTGATCCCCGCTTCACGT
This sequence comes from Dehalococcoidia bacterium, assembly GCA_036446335.1. Classification (GTDB taxonomy): domain Bacteria; phylum Chloroflexota; class Dehalococcoidia; order SZUA-161; family SZUA-161; genus JAZFSU01. Next base: position 2,218 of record JAZFSU010000025.1, read on the forward strand.
TCACGAGCGCGACGGTACAAGTCATCGGCGTCCAGGTGCCCGCCCGTCTGCTGGATCAGATCGAGCAGAAGCCTTCGCTGGGCCGTGTTTCGCTTTCCGGCCAGACCGCGCGATCCTGTGGCTTCAGTCATTCGTATTCAACCACTTCCACGTCGTTATTGCAAACTATTCGCATTTGCATATTCAAGTTAACACAACTCCACCTCGCTGTCAAGGATCCGGGTGAGCATTTCGTCCGCGTGATCGGATTCGCGATGAGTAGGGCGGGGGAAATGCCAGCCACGGCATGCCTCGAAATGGTGGGAACTGAAGACCGCCGTTCAGGACATCGACGCGCGTGTTATAATTGGAGATGAACGACGGCTCGGGAGGTTTTACACTGGAAACAGGGGATATAGCAAGGAAAATGACAGAGGCCGCCCTTGACAAACAGGCCGCTGACATACTGGTGCTGGATATCAGGCCAT
>JAZFSU010000026.1:0-13137 GCA_036446335.1 Dehalococcoidia bacterium
GTGTTCAACGCGACCACGCTGATGACCCAGTGTGCCTCGAAGTACGAGGTCGCGGAACCGGGCTAGGCTAGTGGTGCTGATCGGTGGCTGATATCGGTCACATAGCGCTTGTTTCTGCCTTGACTGTGTGTATCTATGCTGGCATGGCTTCGATTGTGGGCCACACGGTCTGCAAAGTGCCAATGTTGCCGCCTCAGGGCTGGTCACGGTAGCGACGGCGCACGATGGCTGAACCTGAGGGCCGGGTGCGCCGGGAGTGCGGAGCAGAATATCCGAAGGAGGGGCGATCTTGTCCTCATTGTGGCGCAAGACTGTAGTAGCAGCCTGCATCGTTGTCTTGACCCTGCTGGTGGTGGGGGTACTCCCTGTTGCAGCTCAGACTGGTGACGGAGTCATACAAGGCAGGGTGGTCAACGAAACCGAGGGGGGAGGCAACGTCACTCAGCAGGAGGTACTACTGAGCGTATTCCTTGAGGAACAGCAGGTGGACGACCCGGCCCCGGTTGTCACGGATGACAAGGGCAGTTTCGAGTTTGCGGGGCTGGACACCGGGAGTAATTACGTCTACCAGTTGACGATTGAATTCCAGGAGGCGGGGTATGTCTTTGAGCCGTTCAGCTTTGAGGGGGATACGGTCCGCACGGCCAATCTGGTTGTGTTCGCCTCGACGTCCAGCGACGAGACGATCAGGGTCGACCAGGCACACATAATCGTGACCGTAAGGCCGGAGAGCCTGGAAGTGACCGAGTGGTATCAGTTCGTCAACGATGGCAATACGACGTACGTGGGGTCTCGTGAGACTGGCCAGGGGGCCATGGAGACGCTGAGGTTCTCCCTACCGGAGGATGCAGTCGGTCTGACCATGGACGGGGACGTGACGAACATAGAGCTGGTCCCCGGCGGGTTCGTGGACACGACGATTTTCCTGCCCGGCCCCAAGGTGATTCTTTTCTACTACACTATCGACGTCACGTCCGAGTCCTACATCTTGCCGGTGACGCTGCACTATCCGGTGGACTCGCTTCGACTTATGGTGATCGGCGACGATGTCGATGTGATCTGTGACCAGCTGCTGCTTGGCGAGCCCTTGGTCACGGAGGAAGGTGAGACTATTCAGTTTCTTGGCAGTGGGCTGGAGCGGGATACCACTCTGGATATTCGCTTGTCCGGCCTGGAAGATGGCGGCGGGGGCCTGTTCTCGTGGCAGGGCATTGTCATTCTGGTTGCGGCTCATGCGGCGGGGCTCGGGGCCTTGACGTACTGGAGGCGCAGGAGGAAGGCCCGTCGAGTGGCGGTCACCGCAGGAGATGAGGGGATTGCGGGGAGGGAAAAATTGCTGGAGGAACTCGCCCGCTTGGACGATGCCTTTGAGAGGGGCGACATCTCCGAGGAAGACTACTCACGTGAGCGGTCACAGATGAAGGCGCGCCTGGTCGAGATCACGGGCCGAGGGGGAACCCAGGGGGATGGCTGATTCAGGTCAACAGGCCGATGGCTGTGCCATCGAGGTTGAGAGGCTGGTGAAGAGCTACGGAGATTTCAACGCACTGAGGGGCGTCGATCTCAAGGTGAAATGGGGGGAAGGGCTTGCCATCTTCGGGCCCAATGGCGCGGGCAAGACCACGCTGATAAAGATACTGTCTACCATTGCCAAGGCATCCTCGGGCAGAGTATCGGTCGGTGGATTCGATCTGCAAGGGGATTCGGTGAAGGCGAGGCGCCAGATCGGGGTAGTCACACACCAGACTCTGCTGTACGACGAACTAAGCACCTACGAGAACCTGAGATTCTACGGGAAGATGTACGACGTCCCGCATTTGGCGGATAGGATTCGCGAACTGGTGGCGCAGGTGGACCTGGAGGCGCGACGGGATGACCCTGTACGTACACTATCTCGGGGTATGCAGCAAAGGGCGGCAATCGCCCGGGCACTGCTCCACGACCCGCCCATCCTGCTTCTGGATGAGCCGGGAACCGGTTTGGATCAGCGTGCAAACGAGATGCTGATCAACATCGTCAGTTCGACGGGCAACGGGAGGCGGACGGTCATCATGACTACTCACAGTCTCGAACAGGGGTTGGCCTTCTGCAATCGCGTTCTTATTCTTGCAAGAGGCAATATTGTCTATGAGGAGTCCGGGAAGTTGGACATCAGCACTCTTCGGGAGGTCTACCATCGACACACCGGGGTCGGGTATTGAAAGAGTCCGCTGGCAAAGTGCTGGCTATCACCCGGAAAGATATCCTTTCCGAGATGAGAACCAAGGAGATCGTTACCTCGATAGTGGCTTTTGCCCTTCTGGTCATAGTAGTGGTCAGCCTCGCGCTGGATCCGAGCGAACGGACGAGTGCAGTTGCCGCCGGCGTTCTTTGGATTGCCTTCACATTTGCCGGAGTGCTGGGGCTTGGCCGCTCGTTCGTGATGGAAAAGGACAAGGGTTGTCTGCAGGGGCTGATGCTGTGCCCTGTGGATCGCGCGGTAATCTATTTCGGGAAGATGCTGAGCACAGTGATCTTCATGCTGGTGGTGGAGGCCATTATTCTGCCAGTCTTCGTGATTCTGCTCGACCAGCCGCGTTTCCCACCCCACCTAGTGCTGATTACGGTGCTGGCCACGGTGGGTTTTGCTGCTGTTGGGACACTGTTTTCTGCGCTGTCAGTCAACACGAAGGCCCGAGAGGTCATGCTGCCTCTCCTCTTTCTTCCTGTGGCATCGCCGGTCATAATCGCGGCGATCGAGGCTTCCGGTCTGGCGCTGGCGGGTGGACCCTGGAGTGAAATCCTGCCGTGGCTGGGTGTGATGGTGGCGTTCGACGTTATTTTCCTGGCGGTATCGCCGCTGGTGTTTGAGTTTGTTCTCGAGGAATGAGGAGCAGAGGAAGATGCAGATTCTGAAGAATAATGTTCTTTCCACGAACGCGCTGTTCGCGCTCATGTTTGTCACTATGACTGCGGCGCTGTTTCTTGTGTTCGTCTACGTACCGACTGAGGCTTCCATGGGGATAGTACAGAGGATATTCTATTTCCACGTCCCCCTGGCCTGGGTCGCCTTCATCGCGTTCGGAATTGTATTCATCGGCAGCATTCTCTACCTGCGCAGCAGCAATAGGAAATGGGACAGGCTGGCACACTCCTCTGCCGAAATAGGGATGGTCTTCACCTCGTTGGTGCTCATCACGGGGCCAATTTGGGCCAAGCCGGTGTGGGGTGTTTGGTGGACGTGGGATGCGCGTCTTACGACAACCCTTCTGCTGTGGTTTATCTACCACGGCTATCTACTTGTGGGCTCGTTCGCGTCGGACGAATCGCAAGGGGCCAGATATTCTGCGGTGGTAGGCATTATCGGATTTGTGGATGTACCGATCGTTGCCTTGTCAATCGTTCTTTGGGGTACGCAGCATCCGGAGCCGGTAATGTCGGAACCAGGCGGGCTAACCGGAGCCATGCTGCTCACCCTGATGGTCAGCCTTGCTGCATTTACCCTCCTGTTCGCCTACTTGCTGATTCATAGAGTATCTCTCGCTCTCGCCGCGGATGAACTGAAGAGATTGAGGCAATTTGCCGATGAAAGGGACTACGATGGATAACTGGGAGTACCTGGTTGCGGCCTACAGCATAATCTGGATAGCGATCGCCGGCTACGTGTTTACCCTTTCCCGCAAGCAAAAGCGGCTGTGGCGGGAGATCGAGTCGCTGAAGGCGAGAATGAGGGGCAAGGGAGAGGATTGAAAGTGTGGTGGGTGTGGATGTTCCCGGGATTCCCCTTTCCCCCGAACGGTATCACTGGATGCGTGCTGCCCATCCCTACGGTGGGGATGCGATTCAGCCCGGTTTGACCTACTGAGGAAACAGCGATGACCAAGAACGTTGTCGAACTGAGCAATCGAAGAAGCAGGCTCAAAAGGTCAAGGGACTTTTGGCAGTCGGTCATCAATGGTTTCGATGATGGGTTGGTCATAATTGACCGGGAGTTCCGCATAGACTATGTCAACGATTCAATCCTCAGAACCTATGGGACGAAAAGGGCCCGGATGATTGGCCGGAGCTGCCACGAGGTCTTCCACGGACTGCCCGAACCCTGTGCCGGCTTCGGAGTGGAGTGCGCGGCCAGGATTGCCTGGGAGACCGGCAAGCCGGCTCAGGCGGTGCATGTCCACGGCGTCGATACTGATGATGGGCGGGATGACAGATACATCGATGTCAAAGCCTCGCCGCTGGGGAACGGCGATGGGGGTGGAGCGGTTCTGGTGTTTCGAGACATCACCGATGCCAGGAGGATGGAGGAGCGGATCCTGGAGGCAAATCGCAACCTGCTGGCTCTGAATCTTATCGCCGAGGCGGTGAGCCAGTCGCTGGACCTCGATACCATTCTCGGCAGTGCGCTGGACAAGGTATTGGAGCTGATGAAAAGCGAAACCGGGGGGATCTTGCTGCTGGATGAGGAAAGCGAGACGCTGTCCTACCGGGTATGCAGGGGGCTCTCCGAGGAATTTGTGCGGGGCATCGCCGGACTAAAACTGGGGGAGGGTATTGCCGGAACGGTGGCTCAACAGGCCGAGCCGATCTACGTGGACAACATCTCCGAAGATCCAAGGCTCACTCGCTGGGCTGTCGTCAGGGAAGGCCTTCGAGCCTTTGCCAGCGTGCCGCTGGTATCGAAGAACAGGGTCCTGGGCGTCATGAACATCGCCAGCCACGAGCTCGATCGGTTCGAGCCCGAGGATGTCCAGCTTCTGGGGAGCGTAAGTAGTCAGATCGCTGTCGCCCTTGAGAACGCCGAGTTGTACCAAGAGTTGCAGCGTCGGCAGGAGAGGCGCGGGGAGTTGCTGCGTTTGACTATATCGACTCAGGAGGAGGAGCGCAGACGAATAGCCCGTGGGCTGCATGACGAGACCAGCCAGGCCCTCACCAGTATTGCGCTCAACCTGGAGATGGCTGCTGACTCGTTGCCTGCCAGCGCCGTCGAAGCCAAGGCCAAGCTCAAGGAAGTTCTGGCCATCGCTACCGGGACGCTCGACGAGATACATAACATAATATACGAACTCCGACCGACCTTGCTGGATGACTTGGGGTTGATCGCTGCGCTCAAATGGCACGTGGAGAAATACCTCGAGACTGCGGGCGTGACTGCGCATTTGGAGACCGATGGGGAGGAGAGAAGATTGCCTTCAGAAGTGGAGGTCGGCCTCTTCAGGGTCGTCCAGGAGGCCACGACCAATATCGTGCGCCACGCACGAGCCGAGAGCGCCCTCGTATTTCTCGACTTCGGGGAGTCATCCGTTGTCATGCGGATTGAGGACGACGGCCAGGGCTTTGACCCTCATCAGGTTGCGAAGGACAAGGACCGGGAACGCGGCCTGGGCCTGCTTGGCATGAAGGAGAGAGTGGAACAGCTTGGTGGGACCCTGAGTATCGTATCCCGGCCCGGTGAGGGAACGCAGATTCACATTCGGGTCCCAATCAACTCGGGGGTAGGTGGAGATGGCTAAAGTAAGAGTGATGATAGTGGACGACCATACGATTCTGAGGGAGGGCATCGCGTCCCTGCTCGCGTCCAACGATGACCTTGAGGTAGTGGGACAGGCGGCCGATGGCAGAGAAGCGGTTGAGAAAGCTCGGGACCTCGTGCCGGATGTGGTGCTTATGGATATAGCCATGCCACTGATGGATGGTCTGGAGGCTACCCAGCGCATCCGCGCTGAGAATTCCAGTGTGAAAGTCATAATGTTGACCCAGTACGAGAGAAAAGACTACGTACTGTCCAGCCTGAAAGCCGGAGCCTCAGGCTGTGTGCTGAAGAAGGGAATGGTCTCCGAGCTGGTGGCGGCCATTCGGGCGGCGTACTCCGATGAGGTCTTCCTTCACCCATCGATCGCCAAGATCATGATTGAGGACTATCTGAGGCATGTGCAGCAGGACCCCTATGATCGGCTCACTCGTAGAGAGAGGGAAGTGCTGAAGCTGGTCGCTGAAGGACGCTCCAATCGGGAGGTCGCTGAATTGCTTGGCGTAAGTGTCAAGACTGTCTTGGGCCATCGAACGAACGTCATGGAGAAGCTGGACATCCACAACCGCACCGACCTCATCAAGTACGCCATTCGCAGCGGCCTGATATCGATCGATTCTTAGGTGCCGGCAGCCAAGTGCGGACTCGCCACAGTCCGAGGAGAGCCCTGAGCAGCAGGTTGTGATATAGCCCTACCCTTTGTCTCTCCCCAACGGCATCCAATTCCTCCCCAAGTGAAAGAGTCGAAACTCGAGTCAAGGAATCGCCGCAGCTTTGGGAGGATGAGTCATTGCCTCCTGAGCACAGTGTCACAGGCCCTAACGCATTGACTTCGATCAGGTGCGAGCACGTCGCCATACGGAGACTGATGGAAACTGGCACTGCGGCAGATGGCTCGAAGCGCCAACCATCTCGAACGGACGATGAAATTGAGGCCGCCCGAAACATGATCTGATCGGCTGGCCGAAGACTGCAGAGAGATCAACTCGATCTTGACGCATGATCACATCCACTGGAATGGCAGGGAATCACCAACCGGACAGATTCTTGTAGCGCTTGTAATGACGACCGATCCCAAAGGGGGATGGTGGCGCCGTGCGGCTCTATCATAGCTTCGCTAGGCGGGCGAAGTTCTGGTTGTTGGCGCTTCTGTCAATCGCGGCGCTGGTCGCCGTTCTGATCCTGGCACTGGGCAGCAGCCGGTCCGAGGATGCCGTCAGGGTCAACCTCAACGACAGGGCTGCAGTCGCCCCAGTGCAGCAGGATGGCGGCGAGGCCTTGAGCACCGCAGGCAACGACTCCCTGCGCGTGGCCATAGCTGGCGTGTTGTCCGCTAGTGAGACTCTCGAGGCATACCACGAGCTTCTAACCTACATGGGCGACGAGTTGAATCGACGAGTCGACCTCATTCTGAAGCCGACCTACGCCGAAATCAACGATCTAATCGCTGGTCAGGGCGTCGACGCAGCTTTTGTGTGCAGCCTCGCCTACGTGGAAGGCAGTCAGAACCTCGGAATGGAGATCCTTGTGGCGCCGAAGATGTACGGAGGAACTGTCTACTACTCCTATCTGATCGTACCAGCAGAGAGCAGCGCCGCGACGTTGGAGGATCTCAGGGGCGCTAGCTTTGCCTGCACCGACCCCATGTCAAATACCGGGCACCTGAACACCGGCCTACCAGCTTTCTCTATTGAATGAGACTCCGGTTACCTTCTTCAGTGACCACTTCTTCACATACAGCCATGACAACTCGATCAAGGCAGTGGCGGACAAACTCGTTGACAGCGCTGCCGTCGACAGCCTGGTCTACGACCAAATGGTTGCCGGAATCCGTCAAACCCAGGAAAAACGGGGGGGCGAACCAAAGGGAAACTCCGGAAAGGGGGAAACCCAAAGCTGAAGGATGGGGAGAACATGAGAACGGACGGTGAGAGTGGATGCAGCCGAGATGTGACACGTGTCTTGGCACGCAAACGAAGGCGGGGTTGGCACTATCCCGGTACTTGAGGGGATGGCAAAATGGTCTCCGCAGTTGCTGCTCAAGGCTGCGGATTGAAGCCAATCGGAGACTGACCTGAACAACATACACTTCTGTGCGTTGGGGAACATGGCACCCTTGGAGTATGCGCTATTGGTCACATAAATACTGTCACAAGACTGACATTAAGACTGGAAGAAGAATGGTGGCAAGTCCGCGAGAAGCAGGAAGTTGACAAGAGCAGCGAAGTGCTCTAACTTTTGGTTGATTCTCGCTATGATCTGAGGTCCTGCAAAACTATCAACCGCAGGGCTGCCAGCTCAACGAGTTCAGCAGGAGACACCGTCCTGGGCCGGTGTCGTATTCAAAAGGGACGATGGCATGGGTATGAAATTCCTCAAGATAGTGACTATTGTGGCCCCTGCTGTCTTCATTGCGCTGTTCGAGATCGCCAGGCATCTACTGGTTGTCGAGTCCAACCCCATGATAATAGGGAACGTGGTGATATTCATCAGTGTCCTTGTCGGCTCTTTCTTCTTCTACCGATCTGTTTTCGGAACCATCGAGCGGATGCAGTGGGAGAGTCTCCGTCGAAATAAAGAGCTTGCTGCCTTGAACAGCGTGGCTCTAGCCGTGAGCGAGTCCCTGAACCTGCAGGTAGTCCTCAATCGTGCCATGGACAAGGTGCTTGAGGTGACAGGTGCCGATGCCGGCGAGATGTTCCTTCTGGATGAGCAAACCCAGGAAATGGTGCGACGGGTACACTCTGGCCTCTTCCCCGAGGCATTTCAGGAGAAGACCAGATTTCGAATGGGAGAGGGCTTCGCCGGGAAAGTCGCTCAGTTCGGGGAACCTATAGTGGCGCAGGACCTGTCCCGGGACCACAGGCTGGTCCGTGATAAGGTAAGGGAAAGCGGATTTAGCTCCTTGGCCAGCGTTCCCATCAAGTCGAAAAACGTTGTTATCGGGGCCATAAACATCGCCACCCTAATCCAGCGTAGCTTTACCCCCGAAGACATGCAGCTCCTAGATGACATAGGGGTTCAGATAGCCTTGGCCGTCGAAAACGCTCGCCTCCACGAGAAAGTGCAGGGCATGGCTGCTATGGAGGAGAGGGAGAGGATCGCCCGGGAGTTGCACGATAACCTGGCTCAAGTGTTAGGCTATGTCAACACCAAAACCCAAGCGGCGAGGCAATTTCTCGCCAGCGGCCAGAAAGCAAAGGCCGAAGCTCAGCTAGAGGAGCTAGAGGACGTCGCCCGCGACACGTATGCCGACGTTCGGGAGGCTATCTTGGGCCTTAGGAGTCCGACCACACCTAACAGAGATATGTCATCCGTTCTCGAGGAGTACATTTCCCGATTCAACCAGGAGAACAATATCAGAGTCGAGCTTCAGATGAGTGACGGCGTGCCCCCCTCTCTGCTAGGGATCACGGAACTCCAGGTTATACGCATTGTCCAGGAGGCCCTCACTAACGTGAGGAAACACAGCATGGCTAGCCACGCCTGGGTCCGGATTCGAACCGACGGGGATCAGGCCGAAATCATTATCGAGGACGACGGCCGGGGCTTCACTATCTCCAGTATCAGAAGTAGAGACCTGCTCCGGTTCGGCCTTCGGATCATGAGGGAGAGGGCTGAGAGCGTGAGAGGCACCTTGGACATAGAGTCCAGTCCCGGACAGGGAGCCAGGATGGTTCTGAGGGTCCCCTCGGCTCAGGAAGGCGAAATATGAGAGTATTGCTGGTCGACGACCACGCTCTAGTCCGCAACGGCGTTGCCAGCCTTTTGGCAGCTCGTGACATCGATGTCGCAGGTGAGGCTGCCGATGGACTGGAGGCTTTGGTGAAGGCTCGTGAGCTCCATCCTGACCTTATCCTCATGGACATCAAGATGCCCGGCTCTAATGGACTGGAGGCCACGCGCCTCATCAAGGCCGAGATGCCTGAGATCAAGATCATCATCCTCACCGTATCCGATGACGATGAGGACCTGTTCGAGGCCATAAAGAGCGGTGCAGAGGGATATCTTCTGAAGAACCTCCAAGCCGAGGAGTTCTTTGAACTCCTTTCCGGTGTGTCCAGGGGAGAGGCTGCCATTTCTCCACCGATGGCGACCAAGATCATTGAAGAGTTCGCTCGCCTAAAGACCAGCGGGGCCGAGGTTTCTCAGTCCGATAGCGAGCCGACAGTGCGGGAGATCGATGTGCTGAGGCTCGTGGCCACCGGGGACTCGAACAGAGAAATTGCCCTCGCCTTGGACATCACCGAGAACACAGTAAAGTATCACCTGCGGAATATCATGCAGAAGCTACATCTAAGGAACAGGGCTCAGGTGGCAGCCTACGCCGTGAAGAAGGGGCTGACCCCCAAGCCTTTCCCCGAGAGATAGCTTTCCTACCATTTCGGGTAGGACAAAGACCAACATTTCCACCTTATGGGCGGTCTCACAGACTGCCCTTTTTGTCTCTTCAAAACTAGCCAAAGGTATGTTGCGGTTGGAGGCAAGGAAATGGCACAATCAGTTCTATAGTTCCTTAAGAGTTGCACACAAGTTGGGGCGATGGCAGATTCAGGCAGAGCATAGTTGGGACTATGGGGACACCAAGGGAGGTGGATATGCCAGAACGGAATTTGCGGGTAATGCTTGCCTCAGAGTATCCAGAAGTACGGGATTTGCTCAGCGAACTAGCTGGAAGAGAACGGGGAGCTGTTGTCGTGGGACAGGCGGAGAATGGGATCAAAGCAACTGCTCTAGCTAGAAGCCTAAGGCCAGATGTCGCCATGTTGGATTGTCGTCTTCCACACATTGTGGGATTGGATGCTGTCCCGCTATCACGAATGGGGGGCTTGGATGCAGCCCTGACCATTTCCCAAGATGTACCAGCCACACGGGTGATAGTGGTAGGCAACCTAGATGCCGAGGTTTATGGAGAACAAGGTTTGACCCCGACCCTCGAGGTATGCCTCTCCAGAGAGGCGGCAGGGGCTACTGTCCCGTTCATGCTGCAGGAGGTGCTCCCTGAAACGTTGCGGCCGAGTGCCGTGGTTTTCGCCAATGTAGAGACGTTCGCCAGTGCAGAGGCGTTCGCCGATGCAGAGGCGTTCGACAATGTAGAGGCGAGGGAGCAAAAGTCTGTTAGGCAGAGGGTTGCTGAGAACAGCGATGCGGGCATATTGTTCGGTGGATTGGCAATTTTCGGAGGATTGTTGCTCATAGGAACTATGGTCCTCGCCATACCCGGTGCTATTGTCGCTTTGGCCGGAGCCGGGGTAGTGTCCCTTGGTATAGCTGGGCGAATAGCGGCCGCGCTGTGGCTGAGGGTTTCCCTTGCCACGGAGGAGCCTGGGGCTGAAAGGGAGCAAAAGGGTCAGGGGCGGTAACTCATGCAAACAGGCGTGCAATAAGGGCTGGCATAATATCCGTGATTCAAATGCCAAAAGTAGCTCGAGGGTGGTATCATTTGCGGATAATGTGGTGCAGCAGGCAATGGTGATTTTCCTTGATGCAGGTGGCAAGGCGTTGCTCTGATGCTGCCATGGTGGGGAATAAGAGGAGGACTGAGAGGATGATAACGAAGCGAGCTTTCAGGGAATGCGAGGTCTTTCAAGCACTTGGTGATGCTGATCTTGAGCAACTGCTAAGCCTAGCTGTAGAGAGGGAATATGAGGCTGGGGACGCTATCTTCCACCAGGGGGATGTTGCCAAAGATCTTCTTGTGTTGCAGGGAGGGAAAGCAGCGCTGCAGATGCAACTGTCTGTGGAGTTGCCACGAATGAGCAAGAGCGTGACTGTTGACATTGTGACCAACAACGACGTGCTGGGGTGGTCGGCGATAGTAGAGCCGCACTTTTATACCTTTACTGCGGTATGTTTGCAGAGAGTAAATGTGCTGGCGATTGACGGAATCAGGTTCAGGGCACTACTTCAGGATAACAACAATATAGGCTATGTGGTCATGAACGGACTTATCAGGGTGGTAGCTTCAAGACTGGATGAGACGAGACGTCTGCTAATAAGCGAACGCTTGTGGTCCCCAAAAATGGAACAGGTGGGGGGCTCCCGGCAATTGGCCACAAATCCTGCAAGATAGCAGCACTCGAAATCGGCGTAGGTGGCGGCGATTTCTTCCTCGCATAGCTCCCCATATCTGGGGGCAAAAACTGACCGACCCCCTGGAAATCGGCCCAGGAAAAATGTTAGACTTTGGTTGATTTTGAGAGGGGGGTTTGTGTAGGCAGAAAGACGTTCATGCCGGAGCAGATCATCAACAAACTGCGCGAGGCCGAGGTTGTGTTGAGCCAGGGCGAGATGGTAGGCGAGGCGAGCAGGAAGATAGGGGTCAGATGTGGCTTCTTCAGGCGGGAGGCATCGGATTGCAGCCACTTGTTACAGATAGAGGGGGTCTATCCCTTACGTCAGCTATGTAGGCCACAAAAACCAGCGTACGAGATACAGCCATGGGCAATGAAAGATATCAAGTCGAGATCGTAGACGCTAGCTACCATAGAAGAGCGATTAGCTGCCAGAATGCCTGCCCGGTTCACACAGATGCAAGGGGTTATGTGAACGGCGTCGCCAGCGGAAATTATGAGGACGCCTATATCATAGCGAGACAGCCCAACCCTCTCGCTTCCATCTGCGGCCGGGTGTGTAATGCTCCGTGCGAGGAGGCCTGTCGCAGGAATAACCTTGACGGCCCGGTCACTATCCGGGCCCTGAAGCGCTTTCTCTGTGGGCGGCATGGTGTGGAGGCCAGCGGACATCTCGCCACCGTTGTAGCTTTCGTCGAGAAGCGTGGGGAACTGGTCTTGGACTGGCGAACTCCAGGCAACTCTAATACGGTGGAGAGTACAGCTGTTCTACTTAAGGCCATGATGGGGAGGACTTCTGTAGGAAAGGCAACCAAGGTAGCTGTGATTGGATCAGGGCCAGCGGGACTCACCGCGGCCCATGACCTGGCCGTTTCCGGTTATGATGTGACTCTCTTCGAGGCTGCGCCCGTCCCCGGCGGTATGCTCACTTTGGGTATTCCCGAGTACCGGCTTCCTCGAAACGTCATTAAGCTCGAGATTGATGAGATATTGCAAAAAGGGGTGGCGCTCGAATTGAACATGCGGTTGGGGAGAGACTTCACACTGAGCTCATTGAAAGAGGAGGGATACCAGGCAATCCTCATCGCCGTGGGCGCTCATCGAAGTAACTCAATGGGTTTGGATGGAGAAGGCCTTGAAGGCGTCATCTCCGGCATTGATTTCCTCAGAAATGTCAACCTCGGAAGTCCGGCCGGAGTCGGACAAAGAGTTGCTGTGATTGGGGGCGGCAATGTAGCCATCGATGCCGTGAGAACAACGATGCGGTTGGGAGACAAGGATAATTTGAGCATGGATGCAGTGAGAACAGCTGCTCGACTGGGAGCCAAGCAGGCATTTATCCTGTATCGCCGTTCGCGCGAGGAAATGCCCGCCAGCGCGGAGGAGATTGAGGAGACTGAGGAAGAGGGGATCGAGATTCATTATCTAGTTTCTCCCACCAGGATCATTGGCAAAGATGGCAAGGTCTGCGCCATAGAATGCGTCAAGATGGAACTCGGAGAACCTGATGCAGGTGGTCGTCGAAGGCCCGTTCCTATCAAAGGTTCGGAGTTCAGA
>JAZFSU010000027.1:0-3304 GCA_036446335.1 Dehalococcoidia bacterium
ATATTCTCATTGGGCGTTAACCAGTCACCAATTCTGCTCCCGCAGGCAAGCTCGCCGTGGAGCCGCCAGCCTCGGAATACGCCGCCCATTATAGACCAAAGTGTGGCTCAGTTACAAGGATCGAAGTCATCGTACCACAAACGATCCTGAGGGCCTTATCGTGGCGGGAGTGGGTCTCTGGCTACAGCAGATGGCAGGCGTTTCCTGGAAGCTGGGGAACGCACCCATGAACTCGGCAAGCCATGGCGGGCCAGAGCATCCGCTCCGGCCGTGCCTGAAGCAGATGCTCCATCCTACCCGCAGCTTTCCGACTGGCTTCTAGCGCCTGCCGCGACCACCGGCCCCGGCAAGCACAGGCTCTTTCTCGATTTCAGTCTGTCGTTTCCCAGCTTCAAGGATGCTTTCCAAGTCCTGCACATAGCCAACATCACGTGAATACCCACACTGCAGGCAGTGCTCAAACGAGCCCTCGGTGTCCCGGTCCATAAACAGGTCACCTCTGCATTTCGGACAACTCTTCAGTCTCCACATTCCGGCACCTCCTCTCCCGATCGTCGTGCCACCCGGTCTGTGACTTCTCCGTCACTCGCCCTATTGCGAACACAGAATATCCGAGAATGCCCCGCCTGTCTGTGACTTGTGTCTCATGCGGGGCAGTGGCTCAAATGTGGGGAAGTCGACTGGTGCAGGCTGAGGTGCTATGGCAAGATAACTCAGTCTCCGAAAGACAGGGGCTGACGATGCCCAGTATTGCCCACGCGAGAGAGCGCCCAACGTTTCACGGCTGAAGCCCTATGTCTGATGCCACCAGACGATCTCGCTGGCCCAAGCCTGGGTTATTGCCTCCTTCAGGGTCGCCTGCCTGGGTTCGCGTACGTTCAGCAGGAGGCTCAGGGTGACATCGTCGAGGCGCTGCAGAAACTGGCAACTTTTGCGAAATGAAAGCACGGTGTGGCGTTCACCACCATAGACCACGTAGTCCAATTGTCCGAGGTACGGCTCGAGGCGCTCCCGCGTACGGGCGCAGACCCTGTCGAAGAAGGACTCTATCTGCTTTTCCCGGCCTCGCTCGAATCGTCGCTGTGACGAACCGCCTTTTTTGTGGCGGGAGTGTATAAGTCCCGTCCCCACCTTGCTGGATATCAGATCCTCTCCTCGAAACACGCCGACGGCATAGGCGCCCAGGCGCACCAGTATCAGGGCAAGCATCACATCTCGCTGAAGGAGAGACCGGAGAGCCTCCACATCATAGCCGCTGGAGAACTGCCTTTCTCCAACCGGGAAAGGCGGTGCGACAAGGCATTTCTGTTGCTCGCCCCAGTACAGCGCCGCGCCAGTTTTTGACCGCGCGATCTCCTCGGACACCTGAGCAATAGCATCTACCGAATCCAGACCGTTTTCGAGCAGCTCCCTCACCTCCGCAACCGGCGAGTTGGGCGGCACGTACAGAGAAGTCGCGGCGCCGCCCTCGCGCTCCAACTCATCGAGCAAGTGCAGAGTCCTGGCTCTGTTCATCCTGCGGCGAGTCGCCTCCAACACCAACCTACTTCGGCTCCCTGAAAACGCTTCCCTTTGCCATGCCTTCGAGCCCTCCTCCCGATCAGCGCCCTACAGCTCCGCCATGGTCACACCGTCCCCACCCTCCCCCTGCTCACCGGGGCGGAACGATTTCACCAGAGCATGTGAAGCCAAAAAGTCCCTCACGATCTGCCGCACCGTCCCGGTTCCAAAACCATGGATGATGCGAACCCGGCTGGACCCCGCAAGGCTCGCGTCATTCAAGTAGCGGTCGAGCTCAGGCTCCACCTCATCGGCCCGCCTGCCTCGCAGGTCTAGCTCAAGCGACGGCATCCTCCGAGCAAGCCGCTTCTTCACTGCCGGATATTCCGGCAACTTCTTTCCCAATTGGGGACTTACCTTTCCCGCCTCCCCCAAGCTCAACCTCAATCTGGTGTGACCGGCCTGAACCTCGAGCTGGCCATCACTCTCCGACAGCGAGAGAACAGTCCCCCAGATACCGATGTCTTCCAGCCACACCCTGTCACCGACGGTGATTTCCGCGGCCTCAGCTTCTTCCCCACTGGACTGTGGCCGCCAGGACCGCCCCTTCAGTTGCGCGCGCACCACCTCCATCTTCCTCCGGGCTTCGGTGATCTTTTCCTCTGATCGCACCTTCTTCAGGTCGGACGCCGCTTCACGTATCTGCCCCTGCAATTCATCGCTCTCCCGGGCGATTCTGTCGCGCGCCTCCCGAAGCATCTCCTGCTCCTGCTCTTTCACTCTCTTGAGTTCATTCTCCAAGTCGTTTCTCAGCTTCTGCGCGCCGTCCTCCTGCCGCTGGATGTTTCTGCGCAGAGCCTCGATCTGCTGCTTCTCGCCCATCAGGTCAGCCAGCAGCGTCTCGACATCCTGAGTTCCCGACGACAGCATCCCTCTGGCAGAATCGACTATCTCCCGAGGCAATCCCAACTGCGAGGCAATGGCCAGAGCATTGCTTCCACCAGGGATGCCCATCGTGAGATGATATGTCGGCGCAAGAGTGACCGGATCGAAGTCCAGCGAGGCGTTTCTCATGCCAGGCGTCGCATGAGCGAAAACCTTGAGATCGCTGTAGTGGGTCGTGGCCACTACCATCACCCCTGTCGCGAGGAAATGCATCAGGATGGCCCGTGCCAGGGCAGCCCCTTCGCTGGGATCGGTGCTGGTCCCCATCTCGTCCAGAAGCACGAGGCTCCTCCCAGTTGAGTTACGGATTATGTTGATAGTATTGCCCATGTGCCAGCTGAAGCTGGAAAGCGTCTGCTCGATACTCTGCTCGTCGCCGATATCAACGAATACACTGTCGAAGATCGGGATGCGGCTTTCTTCCGAGGCGGGAACGGGCATGCCGGCCAGAGCCATGAGCGTCAGAAGACCGGCCGTCTTCAGAGCCACGGTCTTTCCTCCGGTGTTAGGCCCGGTAATGACCAGGACCGAGTAGTCAGCTCCAATCTCGACCGACAAGGGCACCGCCTTCTCCTTGAGCAACGGGTGCCTGGCATCGACAAGCCTTAGAATACTGGCTTCCGGCCTGTCGCCGTCCCGGCTGCCCACGCCGATGGCGGCGACCTGAGGTACGTTGGCTCTCGCATCGCCAGCGTACCTGGCTTTTGCCAGCGCCAGATCCAGTTCAGCAATCAGGTCCACGCCCCGCGATATCTCCGCCTCATATGCCCCCACTTGAGCGCTCAGGGCTGCAATAATCCTCTCGACTTCCCGCCTCTCCTCAATGGCGACTTCGCGAAGCTCGTTTCCCAACTCGACA
>JAZFSU010000028.1:0-32143 GCA_036446335.1 Dehalococcoidia bacterium
GTATGCCTCGGTACTGCCTGTCATATGAAGGGCGGCTACATCGTCCTTGACGCGTGGAGGCGGAGGCTGGGCATAGACCGAGGCGAGACCACTCCTGACCGCGAGTTCGACCTCGACACTGTAGCCTGTGTGGGCTGCTGCACCATGGCACCGGTGACCGTCGTCGACGACAAGGTCGAAGGTCAAACAAGTCCCACCAGGGTTGACGGCATCCTGCTCTCGTACCAGCTCGAAAAGGACGGCAACGGCAAGGAGAACAAGTGAGAGCAACCGCTCCGCCCCAGAAGGCACCCGCATACCATGAGATAAAGGAACGAGCGCTGTCCCAATGGCAGGAGCTATGGGACGGCCAGAAGCCAGTAGTCATGGTTGGCACAGCCACCTGCGGCAGATCAGCAGGAGCCCTGGACACCCTAAGGGCTATCAGAGACGAACTGGCCGCAAGGCGCATCGATGCCACGGTGCTGGAAGTGGGTTGCATGGGGCACTGCTACGCTGAGCCGCTGGTTGTCATGTCAAAGCCCGGGTACCCAGCCATTGCCTACGGCTATGTCACCCCTGAGATAGGGCAGCGCCTGGTGCAGGACTTCCTGGATGGGGACGACTTCTCTCCAGAGTTCGTCCTCGGGGCTCTGGAAGACAACGACCTCGTGCCGCCCATCCACGACATGCCGCGCTACGCCCACGAAATGCAAGTCATCCTGGGCAACATCGGCCGTATCGACCCGGACAATATCGATCACTACATAGCCAGGGGCGGCTACGAGGCATTGGCCACGGCCCTCCGGATGCAGCCCGAGGACATCATTCTCCAGATAGAGCGATCCGGATTGCGAGGCAGGGGTGGCGCCGGCTTCCCGACTGCGCAGAAGTGGGAGGCCTGTCGCAGCGCACCGGGCAAGCCCAAGTATGTCATATGCAACGCCGACGAGGGCGACCCAGGCGCGTTCATGGACAGGGCCATTATCGAGAGTGACCCGCATTCCGTGATCGAAGGCATGATCATCGCCGGCTATGCGATCGGCGCTCGCCATGGATACCTGTACGTTCGCGCCGAGTACCCCCTGGCCGTGAGTCGAGTTCGCGTGGCGCTCCGCCAAGCGCAGCGGCTGGGCCTCACAGGCAGGAACATCATGGGAAGCGGCTTCAGCTTCGATATCAAGCTGTTTCAGGGCTCCGGAGCCTTCGTCTGTGGAGAGGAGACCGCCCTCATCGCTTCTCTAGAGGGCAGGGCAGGAACGCCCCGGCACAGGCCACCTTTCCCCGCAGTCAAGGGTCTCAACGGCAAGCCCACGGTCATCGACAATGTGAAGACCTTGGCCTATGTACCGCACATATTGAGGTCCGGGGCCGACGCGTTCTCAGCTATCGGCACCCAACACAGCAAGGGCACAGCAGTGTTCGCCCTGGCGGGCAAGATCGTCAACACCGGCCTGACTGAGGTCCCGATGGGCACGACCCTGAGACAGATCATCTTCGACGTCGGCGGCGGCATCCCCAAAGGCAAGCGTTTCAAGGCCGTTCAGATCGGCGGCCCCTCGGGCGGTTGCCTGCCGGAGTCAGCTCTCGATCTGCCCGTCGACTTCGACTCCCTCGCGGAGGCCGGCGCCATGATGGGCTCCGGAGGGATGGTGGTGCTGGACGAGGACGACTGCATGGTGGAGGTCGCCCGCTATTTTCTGGAGTTCACCCAGAGGGAGTCGTGCGGCAAGTGCACCATGTGCCGCCTCGGAACGAGGCAGATGCTGGAGATGTTGCAGGACATGACCCGAGGGCAGGGGAGCGCTGAAGAACTCGACGCACTGTACGAGTTGGCAGAGGACGTGAAGGCAGGGTCACTGTGCGGCTTGGGCAAGACGGCTCCCAATCCGGTGCTTACCACTCTGAAATACTTCCGCGATGAGTACGAGGCACATATCAGAGAGGGACGATGCCCGGCGCTCATGTGCCAGGACTTGATTGCCTTCTGCATACTGCCGGACAAATGCGAGCGCTCCTGCGACGCCTGTGTCGGCAACTGCACCGTCGAGGCCATCTCCCCTAACAAAAAGCGAATCAAGGTCATAGATCAGGAAAAGTGTGTCAAGTGCGGAACGTGCGTCGAGGCCTGCCCACCGCAGTACAACGCCATCGTCAGGCTGTCGCCTCCGGCAGATGTGCCGACCACGAAGGGCAACCGATGAGCACGATCGCATTGACAATCGACGGCAAAATGGTGAAAGCCCGCAAGGGAGAGATGCTACTGTGGGCGGCACTGGACAGCGGCATCTACATACCAAACCTTTGTGCGCTACGCGAGGCGTCAGAACCATATGCCGGGTGCCGCCTCTGCTTCGTCGAGATAGAGGGCCGCGACAGGCCCGTCACGGCCTGCACCGAGCCTGTGGCCGCTGGCCTAGTGGTGAACACCCGGGGTCCGCGTGCCCTCAGATTGGCCCGAACCGCTTTCGAGCTGATCATGGCCAGCCATCCGGTGGACTGTGCCAACTGTGCGGCGAACGGCTGCTGCGAGCTTCAGAAGATCGCCGCTCATCTGCGCGTCAAGCTCAAGGACAGGCGCTTCCGAAGGATCGAATCGGACCTGCCCATAGACGCGAGCAGCCCCGCATTCACCTACAATCCCAACAAGTGCGTTCTCTGCGGCAAATGCGTATGGGTCTGCAGAGACCGTCTGGGCACAGGTGTGCTGGGCTTTGCCAGGCGCGGGTTCCAGAGGAGAGTCACCACATTCGGCGACAAACCCATCGCGGAGACCGACTGCCAGGGCTGCGGCGACTGCGTCGAAGTCTGCCCGGTTGGCGCCCTGTTCTTCAAGGACACGGAGCGGGACAACCGAAGGGCTGTGAAACGTGAAGGCGAGGAGGAAACGCAGACAGAGCAGTCTTCGCGCAGGTAAGCGCTCCGCGCGCCTGTCAGGTGACTACAGATGGCAGATCGAACGATAAGCGAGCTAGAGGAGAAGATCGCGGAGATCAAGCAGCGAATACCTCCACACTCGGTCCCGCCGGCGATGCTCCAGGAGCTTGATGAACTTGAGCAGGAACTCGAGCAGGCCAGACCCAAAGGAGACCAGGACTGATGCCGAGGAGGGAAGTCGCAGTTGACTATGGCAAGTGCCGTCCCGAAGAATGCAACGGGGGAGTCTGTGTGGCCGCGCTCGAATGCGAGCACCGGAGCCTGGTGCAGGAGAGCCCCTATGAAACACCTGAGTTCAACCCCGCGAAGTGGTGCAGTGGCTGCGCAAAATGTGCTCAGGCCTGCCCCCTGAAAGCGATCAGAACGTTCTAGCACCTTCGAAAGAGATGCGGGAGACGGAAAGATGAAGATATCGGTCTGTGGAAAGGGAGGAAGCGGCAAGACGGTCGTCACTACCCTGCTGGCACACGCTTTGCGCGGGAGGGGCTACCGGGCGCTGGTAGTGGACTCGGATGAGTCGAACTCAGGTCTCCACAGGCTGCTGGGTTTCGATAGGGCGCCTGTTCCATTGGTCGAGTTGGTCGGGGGGAAGCAGGAGGTCAAGAACGCTTTCCCGAAGGACAGGTCACTGCAGTCAGCGATGGGGACAAACGTTCTGGTGCAAGAACGAATACCTCTGGGCGACCTGCCTCCCGAATATGTTCTCAGTCGAGACGGCATCAGCCTGGTGGCTGTTGGCAAGATACTTCAGTCGCTAGAGGGTTGTGCCTGCCCGATGGGAGTGCTGAGCCGCGAATTCCTGAGAAAGTTGCACCTGGAAGCTGACGAGGTGGCGATCGTCGACATGGAGGCCGGCGTCGAGCACTTCGGTCGAGGAGTGGAGTCGAGCATCGACGCCGTGCTCATGGTGGTGGACCCTTCTTTCGAGTCCGTTCAGCTCGCCGAGAGGGTGAACGGCATGACTGCCGAAATCGGGATCAGCAGGCGCTGGGCCCTGCTCAACAAGATCGCTTCGGATGACATCTCCTCAAAGTTGAAACGAGATTTGAGTGGCAGGAATGTGGACGTCATCGGCTCGCTTCGTTACGACCCCAAGATATTCGAAGCGTGCCTCACGGGGCTGCCAGCGCAGTCCATCGAAGCAGCGCGCGACGTCGAACCCATCATGGACATCATTCTCGCTGCAAGAGTAACATGATTGTGCAATGGGAAACCCATGGTACAAGTCCCCACTGAGGACAGACTGAAGCGCCAAATGCAGGAGGTGAAAGATGTGTCTCGCCGCTGCCTATCAAGGCCAGGATAGCGACCAGCCGATCTTGCGAGAGATAGCCCGAATCAGCCTTAGCGACGGGGTGATCGAGCTGGAGACCCTATTCGGCGAAAAGAGGGCCGTCGAGGGCAAGATCACCGAGATAGACTTCATGAACTCAAGGGTGATCATCGAACAGCCCGCATAGATAGCCTTGGCGACCCAAGAACAGTGCTGTGCCCCCTTTCGCCAAGTCACTGAGGAGTGAGAGAAGTGGACGAGGAACAGAGAGACCGAGAAATACTCGACCGCGAAGATCAGGTCAGGGAACGGATCGATCAGAACGGCAACAGGTGGCTGAAGGTGTATTTCGGAGGAGGAGCGCACTTCAGAAACTGGCTGGATCAAACCCAGGAGCTTCGCGGCAAGGAAAACGTGGACGTCGAGGAATTGGAGTCAGTTGGCCTGCAGTGCTTCGAGCAGGGCGGGGAGAAGATGTACCGCATTTGGGTTAGGGAATCTGGCCCAGCAACATAGTTTACATAACACATACATCGCGGGACGCTGCTACCCGAGAAGGCAGCGACAGTAGGGGATAGAGAGGTCAACGTAGATGGGAAAGAGAATAGTGTCCACCGGCAGGGGAGGGACAGGGAAGACGACATTCACAGCCTTGGCAACGCGATACCTGGCCGGGCCACTGCTTCTGATCGACATCGACCCTGACCAAAGCCTGGCTGACATGCTGGGAATAGACCCTGAGAAGGAAGGGGTGAGGACTATCCTCGATGTCCTCTACGACCTCCAGAAGAAAGAAGGCTACAAAGAGCTGGAGTCCATGGCACTGCCCGAGAAGATCGAGTACCTGTTCGGCAGCGAGTGCCTGTACGAGTCCGAGGCGTTCGACCTGGTGTCGCTGGGAATAAAATGGACCGAGGGATGCTACTGCTTCCCCAACAACCTGATCAAGAGCATCATCCCCAAATTGGCCCGGAACTACGCGCACACCCTCATCGACGCGCCCGCCGGCCTCGAGCACCTCAACCGAAACGTCACCTCAGAGGTGGACGACCTGTTCCTGCTGCTGGACCCATCGCTCAAGTCCATGAAGAACGTGGGGAGGATTCAGAAGCTCACTCAGGAGATAGGCATCCGCTACCAGAACTACTATCTCGTTTCAAACCACAGATTCAACCAGGAGCTCGAGGCTCAAATCCCAAACAACGGCGGAGTGCACCTGGGCAGGATCGACTACGACCCCAGAATCGAGGAGTACAACCTTGCAGGCAGGTCACTGCTGGAGTTGCCGGATGACTCGCCCGCGTGTGTGTCGGTGAGGCAGATCCTCAAGAAGGCGGGGTACGAGATCAGCTAGCAGATACACTGCCATCCTGGGAATCCGCCATAGTATGGGGCACGATCCCCATACGGCAACCGCAGATCTACTGGTTACCCTCACAGGTTCGCGAGACCGATCAGTTCCTTGACGTGGATATGCATGGACTCGTCGACTTCCAGGCCTTCGTCGATGAGCCGCAGAACGTCCGCCTTCTCCTCGGGGAACTTGTAGCCGTTGTAGTCCTGCTTGAAGAGCGTATGGCGACGGCCACTGTCAGTGTACCAGGAGTTCAGAAAATGATCGAAGCAAACCCTGCTCGTCACGTCCAGGTTCTCGATGAAGGTCCTCAGCTCACGCAGCCGCTCGTGCGGCGATGAGAGCTCGAGAGCGCCGCTCTCGTAGTCCTCGTACAGCGGCAGGCCCGGCCCCAACACAAACGGCCTCATCCTGATGAAATCAGGGTTTGTCTCATTCAGAACCCTGGCCGTGTTTCTGGCGTGTTGATCCGACATCCTGCGCCCCCCGAGATCGGTCATCACGTACTGAGATAGCTCGAAGCCCGCCTCCTTGGCCTTCTTCCCGGCCTCTATCTGTTCCTCGGAGGTCACGCCCTTGTCGACGTACGTGAGCACCTCATCATCCCCCGTCTCGAGGCCGACGTGCAGCCTGGAGAGGCCGGCGCTGCGAAGCTCTTTCAATTCGTCCAGAGGCTTCTTGCCGATCGTCTGCGCTCTTGCGTACGATGTGACCCGCTCAATCGTCGGGAAGGTCTCCTTGAGGTATCTCAAGACCCCCAGCAGATCGGGTGTGCGCATGATCAGGCTGTTCGCGTCCTGCAAAAAGACCGTCTTCGCGCCCACACTGAGCCAGCTGAACACGAGTGCAAAGGAGTGGTTAGAGTTCAGACTCGGATCGCTCCGGACAATGGCTGTCCCCACGCTGCCATTGATGGCACCGCCGTATCCAAGCCTCAGAGAGGCCTCCTTTATCCCTTCCACAATAGCCTTGACCGTGTCTATGTCTCCCTTTATCTCGTCGACGCTTCGCAACTCGAACTTCTCGCGATTGTACGGGAAGCCATAGCAGAACTTGCATCTGTTCCACGGACAATTCCTGGTTGCTCTGAGCAGCAGGGAGTTGCTCCCCCCCTCGCTCGGGGGCCGTATCGGCCCCACTTCAAAGTTATAGTCGGCCAACTGCATGATATCGGTCATTGTGTATCGACCCGCCTCAGTCTGGCGGCTCCCCCTTTTCCCACCTCACCGGAACATCGTACGTAGCTTCTGTCCACGGCCGAGCTGCTTCATCAGCTTCTTCATCTGCCCGTACTGATTGAGCAACTGATTGACGTCCTGGGGAGTGGTGCCGCTTCCCCGCGCGATTCGCCGCCTCCTGCTGCCATCTATGATGTTCGGCTTGGCCCTCTCAGCCGCTGTCATTGAGAGGATCATCGCCTCAACCTTCTTTGGCTGCTTCTCATCCACCTCCGTCGGCAGCTTCCGCGCAATCCCGGAGAGTCCCGGTATCATTTCCACAAGCTGGCTGAGCGGCCCCATCTTCTTGATCTGGTTGAGTTGCTCCAGGAAGTCTTGGAGGTCGAAATCGCCGTGGCGTATCTTGCGCTCGAGATCCTTCTTCTGCTGCTCGTCGGTGGTGGCCTCGGCCCTCTCGATTAGGGTGAGCACATCTCCCATTCCCAGTATTCGAGACGCCATCCTATCCGGATAGAACGCTTCCAGGGCATCCGTCTTCTCCCCAGTGCCGATGAACTTGATGGGCACGCCTGCAACCGAAGTGATGGAAAGCGCCGCCCCACCCCTGGCATCGCCATCCATCTTCGTCAGGATCACCCCAGTCAACTCCACAGTCGACCCGAACTCCTGGGCGATTCGCACCGCCTCCTGCCCGGTCATGGCGTCAGCCACCAGCAGAATCTCAGTAGGATGGACCGTCTTTCCGAGTTCCACCAGCTCCTTCATCAGGTCTTCTTCGACATGAAGCCGGCCTGCCGTGTCGATCAACAGAACGCTTGCCGCCAATTCCTGGGCTCTCTTCATTGCCCTGCCGCAAACGGCTACCGCCGTGCCGTCCTCGCTGAACACCGGAATATCGAGCTGCTTGCCCAGCGCGACCAGTTGGTCCCTCGCCGCAGGTCGATAGGGATCAGCAGCAACCATCAGCGGACGCTGTCCGATACGCCTCAAATGGAGCGCCATCTTGGCGGTACTTGTCGTCTTGCCCGCGCCCTGGAGTCCCACCAGCATGATAACAGTGGGCGGCTGGCTTGCCATCTTCAGCTTCTGCTGACCTCCGCCAAGAACAACGATCAGCTCTTCGTTGACCACCTTCACCACTTGCTGCGCCGGCGTGAGGCTCTCCAGAACCTCTGCGCACAACACCCGCTCCCTCACCTTGGCCACGAACTCCTTCACCACCTTGAAGTTGACGTCAGCTTCCAGCAGGGCCAGTCTGACCTGGCGCAACGCCTCGTCTATGTCCTGCTCGGTCAGTTTGCCCTTGCCCGAGAGCTTTCTGAACACTTCCCCCAGTTTGTCCGATAGTGACTCAAACATCTGTCGCCTCAAGACCTATTCTAGCCCTCGTGTGCCGCGGTGGTCAAGCGAACGAGCCTCACCTTGACAATGGAATGGGCCGGTGCTAGACTCTGCCCGGCGAATCGCCCGATCGAAAGGAGTCGAGATGTTGAAGAAGAGTCTGCCCTTGGTTTTCGTGCTGCTTCTTGCGTCCCTGGTGCTGGGCTGCAACGGAGCAGACGACGGGGAAACAACAGACGCCATCAAGCTTGTACCGCAGCGGGCTGACATGCTGGTGTACGTAGACCTGGCGTGGGCTACGGAGAGCGAGGATGACATCCTGCAGTTCTCCGACATGCTGCCGGAAGACCCGGACTCTCAGCAGATCCTGGATGCCGCACCCGAGATACTGAGCAATCTTGACGAAGGTATCGTCTTTGGCGACATTTCGACGATGAATGACGATGACCCATACATGGGTATCATAGCGAGCGGAAACTTCGTGAAGAGTGACCTGATCGATGCAATCGAGTCTGCCTCTGACGAGGCACTCACAACTTACGAGGTTGACGGCTACACGGTATACGGCGCAGAGCAAGATGGTGGCGGGATTGTCTTCCTCAGCAGCAGCCAACTTGCGGTCGGCACGACTCAGGTGCTTGAGGATATCATCGCAGTGAAAAGTGGGGAGCAGTCGGCAATCTCCGGAGCAGTCGTCGACACGTACAACAACCTCAGCGACGCCACTATGAGACTGGCAGTAGCCATCCCTCCCGGAACCATCGCCGACGCCATGGAAGGCGACGACGGCTTGGCCATACCCCTCGATACGTCGGCATTTGAAGACCTCGAGACGGTGGGACTCACGGCTGACGACAAGGGGGAAACAATCGATCTGGACATACAACTGTGCTTCTCCAGCAGCGCTTCCGCGACGGAGGCTGAGGGCATGATTGCATCATTGGCCGTCATGGCCAGCTTCGTGCCCGGACTACCGGCAGAAGTTGGGGATCTACTGGCCTCGCTCGATACGAACGCCGCAGGAACCTGCCTTGGCATCGACCTTGAGACAACAGAGGCACAGCTCCAGGCCCTCTTCCAGTCTCTCGTGCAGGTTGACAGCGAGGAATTTGGCTTCTAGGGATAGACCCTAAACACCAGGAGGCCGGTTCTCAGACGTTGAACAGGACGGTGACCACGTCACCGTCCTGTACTATGTATGTCTTGCCTTCGAGGCGAAGCAGCCCGCGTTTGCGCGCTTCGGCCAGGCTGCCGCATTGGACAAGGTCGTCGTGGCCAATCACCTCAGCCCGTATGAATCCTCGATCCAAATCAGTGTGAATCTTGCCCGCAGCCTTCTGCGCCATCGTGCCCCGGCGAACCGTCCATGCCCTCACCTCATCGGAGCCAATGGTGAAGAAAGATATCAACCCTAGAAGCCCGTACGACAGCCGAATCATCCGGTCCAGTCCTGACTCGTTCAATCCCAGGCCGGCCCGAAATTCCTGAGCCTCTGCATCGTCCAGCTGCGCCAGTTCCATCTCAAGCTGGCCGCAGAGGACCGCGACGCCGACATATGGGCTCAGGCAGAAACCACAGTGGTGCTCCTCCAGGGACTCGGATTCGGGAAGCTGTTCCTCACCAACGTTCAGCAGCAGTAGCATCGGTTTCGCCGTGAGGAACTGAAAGCCCTCGATCACCTTCAACTCCTGCTCCGAGAGGTCCTGATCCCGGACAGGGATATCATTCTCGAGCGCCGACTTGATCCTGGTCAACAGAGCTTCCTCTCTCAACCCCTGCTCCCTCTCCTGCTGCTTGGCGGCCTTCAGGGATGCTCTGAGCCTCTCCAGCCTCCTGTCGATGATGCCCAGATCGGAGAAGGAGAGCTCCAGATTCATGATCTCGATGTCTCGCTCCGAGTCCACGCTACCTTCGACGTGCGGCATGCTGTCGTCCTCAAAAACTCGCACAACCTGTGCCAAAGCGTCCACCTTGCTGATGTAGTTGAGGAATTGGCCCCCGGCACCATCCCGCTTGCCAAATCCTTGGGCAGGAGCAGCAATGTCTATGTACGTCACTTCGGCAGGCACAGTGCGCTCGGGCTTGGCAAGCTCAGTGAGCGTCGCCAGCCGGGGATCCGGCACCTTTACCACACCGACGTTTGGCGTGAGCGAAGGAGAAGAAAAGGCATCGGTATCCGCATTGCCCCTGGCGAGGGCATTGAACACCGTCGTCTTGCCGCTTTTGGGGAGACCGATGATACCTATTTCCATAGCTAGGAAGCTTGTCCTGCCCGGCGGCTGTCATGACTTCCCTTTGAGCGGGAATCCCGACGCTGACAGTGGCGACTCTATCTCAATCCTCGCCGGCAGGTGCTATAATCATACACCAGTACGGCCCCTCTGAGAAGCCGACGTCACCCTCAGAGCAGATCCGGGAGGCAAATTTGCTGCACATACTCTATGGTGAGGACGACTTCTCGCTGAGAGAAGCCTTGGCCGAAATCAAGCGAGCGCTGGGAGACGATGAATTGCTGGCCACCAACACCACTGTGTTCGAGGGGCAGAGCATCAGTCCCGAGCAACTGACCTCAGCGTGTAACACGATACCTTTCCTGGCGCCAACGCGTCTGATAATCGTCGAAGGACTGCTGAGTATCTTCGAGCCACGAAGCGGAGGCAAGCGCTCTTCGAAGCTCAACGATTCAGGCTGGCCTTCGCTCAAGGACCACGTTCGCCGTATGCCGGAGTCAACAGTGCTCGTGCTGATCGATGGCGGCCTGAAGAAAGGCAATCCTCTTCTCAAAGAGCTTGTTCCGGAGGCCACAGTCACGGAATTCATACCCCCCAAGGGCCCTCAATTGTACGATTGGATAAGGAACAGGGTCGAGAAGTGCGGCGACAGTGTGGAACCACCTGCGATGCGTCTTCTTGCCGACCTCGTTGGCGGCAACCTGTGGCTTCTGTCCAACGAGATCGACAAGCTTTGCACCTATGCTCAAGGAAGAAGTGCGAATGAGAGCGATGTGCGGTCGCTGGTTGCCGACGCACGGGAAACCAACGTCTTCGCGATGATCGATGCCATTCTGGCACGCAGGTCGGCGATGGCAGCTCGATTGCTGCACGATCTCGAAAGCGAAGGGGCAGCGCCACCTTATCTGCTGTTCATGATCACACGACAGTTCCGCTCAGTTGTCCAGGCCAAGGACCTCCTGCTCCAAAAGCGCAAGCCAGCCGACATCGGGCGCAGCCTGGGCACAACCTCGGACTACGTTTTGCGCAAGACCCTGGAACAGGCAAAGGGGCATTCCATGCAGAGTCTGAAATGGATCTACGGCCGACTGCTCGACACCGACATCTCCATCAAGACAGGAAGGCTCAAGGGAGACAAGGGAGAACTTGCCCTCGACCTTCTGGTCACGGAGTTGTGTGCGGGCGCTTCCGCAAGTCGAGCGCTCTGAACCGGCCTTCTCTCAGTTCCACGATCAGTTCTTCCAGACTGCCGATCTTTCTGTCGAATTCTGTTGCAAAGGAAGAAACATCTTCGGCGGAGTGTCCGTCACTTCCTGCAACCCCCTTCAGGTCCAACTTGCGACAGATCTGAGTCGCGAAGTGGTTCTCCTTGTCATTCGACCGGCCGTTCAGCACCTCCACAGCGTCGACCAGACCGAATATGGGGTTGCTGCACACCGAGTCCAGCAACTGATCGGGGTTGGAATTGTACTTGACCTGCCGCCGGTACGGATGTGCCAAGACTATTACCCCACCAACTTCGTCAACCAGCTGTCTCACGACCTCGGCATGATGCATGCCGAATCTGTATTCCGTCAATCCGAAGACCAGGAGATGCCCTTCATCGGAGCTGATCTCCATGCCTCTGAACACAAGGAAGTCATACCGATGGCTCAACTGAGTTATCTCTTCTTCGGTCCAATGCCAGTCGTGCTCAGTAAAACAGATCCCGTCGAGCCCCGAGCGCTTTGCGTGTTCAATAGCCTCCTCCGGCGTCTGATCGCTGTCCTCAGAGCGAGGCCGGGTGTGCACATGCAAGTCTATTATCATATGATGTCCCGTCCGGAACATTATAACCCACCACCTGCCTCACGCTGCAACGAATTGTGACGCCCTTCACCACCTCGAGGGGACAGCACCAGGAACGCCTTGAACCTATTGCTTTCACCCACCGGCCTATGGTATCATCACTGCGAACCAGCGACCAAGAGGTGACAAGCCCTTGCTGGCAGACTACGGCCAAATAGCAATACTCCTCATAGCAGCCCTCGCACTACCCGTTCTGATTCTTCTGGCGGCGAAGCTAGTTAGTCCCAAACCAAAGCGTCCCGATCCTGAAGGCGTCAAGGGCGAGACCTATGAATGCGGAGTGCATACCATAGGCGAGTCCATGATTCAGTTCAACTTCCGCTACTACTTCTATGCGTTGCTTCTCATTGTCTTCGACGTGGAGGCCGTCTTCCTGTATGCCTGGGCGGTAAACTTCAGGGACCTGAAGCTCTTCGGTTTCGTCGAGATGCTGATCTTCATCGCGATTCTGGCGTTGGGCCTGGTCTACGCCTGGAGAAAGAGGGTCCTGGAATGGAAGTAGACAACGAGCACGACTTGGTGCCTGGCTATTCCTCGCGACGCTGTGACCTCGAGGACGGCTCTAGGATCGCGGCTCTACGAGGCGCCAACCTCCAGCCCGTGCCCGACGACGAAGCCTGGCTCACCGAGGAGATTCAGCGCAGCGTATTCACAGCCAAGCTCGATACTCTGTTGAACTGGTCGCGCAAATGGTCATGCTGGCCCATGCAGTTCGGATTGGCCTGCTGCGCCATGGAGATGGTCGCGGCAGCGGCCCTCAGATTCGACATCTCGCGCTTCGGGATGGAGCTCTTCAGGGCATCGCCCCGTCAGGCAGACTTGATGATCATATCAGGGACGCTGACCTGGAAGATGGCCCCCCCGGTCAAGATGATCTATGAGCAGATGGCCGAGCCCAAGTGGATTCTGGCGATGGGGTCATGCGCCATCAGCGGCGGGCCTTTTGCCGACTCCTATGCTGTAGTGCCCGGGGTGAACCGGATCATCCCCGTGGATGTCTATGTGCCCGGTTGCCCGCCCCGGCCCGAGTCCCTGTACTACGGCCTTATGATGTTGCATGACAAGATATTGAAAGACAGCATCGCGAGGACCCGAGATGTCTGAACTTAAAGTAGGCGACAGAATCAGAGTGAAGGACAGGCCAAACTACACCCTGAGCGGATGGGAGGGAGAGGTGGTGGAGGTCAAGGATGACCCAAAGGGGTGGATCATTATGAAGGCGGACAAGACCGGATACCGAATGGCCTTTCCCGAGAGCGAACTTGAGAAGCCCTAGGTGTTGGAGGCTTCAAAGAACACGATGACCAAACCGCTCCTTGCAGGCGAAGTTGCAGAAAGAATAACTGGGCAGCTTCCGGACACGGTGGTGGAGAGCGACAAGACGGCAGTCTTCGTCAAGAGAGAGTCCATTGCCGCCGTCTGCCGATTCCTGTACGACACTGACGGGCTCGAATTCGACTATCTCACCAACCTTACTGGAGTCGACTATCTTGACTATATTGAGGTGGTCTACCATCTGGATTCGCTGAAACACAATCACAGCCTCGTCCTGAAAACCAGATGCTATGACCGAGAGAAGCCCGCAGTGCCCTCCGTGACTCCCATCTGGCGCGGAGCAGACTTCCAGGAGAGAGAGGTCCACGATTTGCTCGGCGTCCGCTTCGATGGGCACCATAATCTGAAGCCTATCGTCCTGTGGGAAGGATTCGAGGGGCACCCGCTGCGAAGGGACTTCCTCTAGGAAGCTATCGATAGACTATGACACGGCCTGACTTGATTCTGCTTCACGCCCCCAGCAACTACGATTTTAGGGAGCGGGCGATAATGTACGGCCCCATCAGCGACGTCATACCGTCCAGCCCCGTCTTCGAAATGTACCCCATCGGCCTTGTCAGCATCGGTGCCCACCTGGAGAGAAACGGAATGCATGCCAGGATCATCAACATCGCCAACCGCATGCTGAAGGACCCGAAGTTCAATGTTGAGCGCTTCATCAGCAAACTGTCTCCCACAGCCTTCGGCATCGACCTGCACTGGCTGCCTCACGCACATGGCAGCCTGGAGTTGGCCAGCATAGTCAAGGCGCTGCACCCCTCAGTCCCCGTGATATTTGGCGGCTTGTCGTCCAGCTATTTCCACAAGGAGTTGATCGAGTACCCGCAAGTCGATTTCGTGGTTCGCGGCGACTCTACGGAGGCTTTGGTGTTGCAGCTAATGCAACGGATAAAGGCGGGTAAGCCTGTCGACGACGTTCCGAACCTGAGCTGGAAAGACGAGAAGGGCGTGGCACACCACAATCCACTGACATCGGTGCCTGCGAGCCTTGATGAGATGCCCATGGACTACGCCTATCCAGTGAAGTCAGTTCTCAAGTACAGGGATCTCGCCAGCATAACGCCCTTCGCAAACTGGATGGACTACCCAATTACCTGTGTCGTCACCTGCCGTGGCTGCACCTTCGATTGTGCTACTTGCGGCGGTTCCAGATATGCATACAAGAACAGCTACGGCCGTGGCGAGACGGCCTACAGAAGTCCGCGGCTCATAGTCAACGACATCCTCAGCATACAGCGCTTCCTCAAGGGACCGATCTTCGTTGTCGGCGACATTAGACAACCTGGCGAGCAGTACGCCGACGAGCTGCTCTGGACAATGAAAGCCGCCAAAGTGAGAGGCCCCATTATCCTGGAGCTCTTCTCACCGGCGGAGAACGACTTTTTCAGGAAGGTGAAGGCGGCTGTCCCGGACTACAATATACAGTGGTCCCCTGACTCAACTGATGAAGAAGTGCGCCGCGCCTTCGGCAAGGGCTACAGCAACGTCGAGGTCGAGAGAACGATTCAAAGCGCTGTCGAACATGGCTGCAAGAGGTTCGACCTTTTCTACATGATCGGCCTGCCACGCCAATCGTACAGCTCAGTCATGGGCAGCGTCCCCTACCTGGGAGCACTGCTCCGGGACATCGGCAAGGACAAGGTCATGCCCTTCATTTCGCCGCTTGCGCCGTTCGTCGACCCCGGAAGCAAGGTGTTCGAGAACCCGGAGGAAAACGGGTACCGCCTGTTCTTCCGAACCCTGGAGGAGCATCGCAACGCTCTGAAGAGTCCTAGCTGGAAGTACATGCTGAACTATGAGACTAGGTGGATGACCAGAGACGATATCGTCGCGAGCACATATGAGTCCGCTCTCGGTTTCAATCAGTTGAAGCTCGAACTCGGGCTCGTTTCACCCAAGGTGGCCTCCGGTGTCGAGGCCCGGGCGAGAGGCGCCATTGAATTGATGAAGGCGATCGATCTCATTGTTCAGGAGCACGGTGTCGAGACTGACAAGGTATTGGCGTTCAAGCAGCGAGCAGACGAGCTGAGTTCCTCCTCGATATGCCAGAAGAAGGAGTTGCACTGGCCTGCGACCTCCTTCGTTCGCAACGCCCCCAGAATTCTGTGGGCCCTTGCCACTGGAAGTGAGTCAAAGTATGGAGCTTAAGACCCAGCCCTTCGTCATAAACTTCGGGCCATCACATCCGTCGACTCATGGTGTCTTCCGCATGAGGACAGTCCTTGATGGAGAGGTTATCCTGGACATGGAGCCAATCTTGGGCCACCTCCATCGCGGCATCGAGAAGCTGGCGGAAGGGCGAACCTATGTCCAGAACATACCCTTCACCGATCGACTCGACTACCTGGCAGCAATGACGGCCAATCACGGCTACGTCCTTGCGGTGGAGAAGCTCGCCGTAATCGAGGTGCCGGAGCGAGCGGAGTACCTGCGGGTCATTATGTCGGAACTGATGCGCATCTCCAGCCATCTCATGGCCGTCGGCTTCCTGACCAACGAGTTGGGTGCGATGATGACCCCTCTGCTGTACATGTGTCGAGAGCGAGAGAAGATACTGGACCTGTTTGACATGGTCTGCGGACAGAGGTTGACATACAACTACATGCGCTTCGGCGGAGTGAGCCATGACATCCCTCCGGAGTTTCTTCCCGCTCTGAAGAAGTTTGTCGACGAGATGCCAGGCTTCATCGACGAATATGACTATCTGCTGGCTGATAATGAGATCCTCCTGGCCCGCACAAAGGGTGTCGGTATTCTGCCCAAGGAAATGGCCATAAATGCCTCAGTCAGCGGGCCAATGCTGAGGGCATCCGGCGTTGGACGGGATATTCGCAAGGTTGATCCCTACTCTGTCTATGATCGGTTCGATTTCGATATCCCCACCAGGACTGTCGGCGATATCTATGATCGCTATCGGGTGCGAATCGAAGAAATGAGACAGAGCACTCGCATACTCCACCAGGCCATGGAGCAGTTGCCCGAGGGCGAAGTCTGCACCAGGGTGCCCAGTCTGCTGCGCCCGCCAAAAGGCGAGGTCTACTCCCGAGTCGAAGCTCCCAAGGGTGAACTGGGATTCTATCTGGTCAGCGACGGCTCGATAGCCCCATACCGCTTCAGGGTGCGACCTCCGGCGCAGCTCAACCTGGGGGTCCTGCGCGACATGTGCCTCGGCTGGAAGGTCGGCGACCTAATCGCTATCTTCGGCAGCGTGGACATCTGTGTGGCTGAGGTAGACAGATAATGGGCGACGTCTGGCACTATATCGTTCAGCTGTTCTCGGAGGTGCGCATCGACTTCGTCGACGCACTCGAGAGCGCAGGCCTCTCTAGCCCACTGATCGTGTTTCTGGAAAGTGTTGTCGGGATCATCCTGATACTAACGTTCGTCTTCCCGATGGTGATCATTTTCATCTGGCTCGAGCGCAGATTCATCGCCTGGATGCAGCTCCGACCCGGGCCGAATCGCTGCGGGCCGTTCGGCTTATTGCAGCCTGTCGCCGACGCCATCAAGGTCCTGTTCAAGGAGATCATCGAGCCAACCCACGGCGAGAAGACGCTCCTCTGGCTGGCTCCTGTTCTTGTGTTCTTCAGTGCGCTCATGCTGTTTGCCGTGATTCCAATCGGGGAGGGAGCCAAGGGAGCTTTCGCCGACCTGGACATCGGAGTGCTGTACATCGTATCCATAGGATCGATAGGCGTTATCGGCGTGCTCACCGCAGGCTGGGCGTCGTCCAACAAGTATGCCTTGCTGGGGTCCATGAGAGCCATAGCACAGATGGTGAGCTACGAGATCCCGATGGTGCTGTCACTAGTCGCCATCGTCCTGATGGTCGGCTCGATGAATCTCGGCAAGATTGTGGACGCTCAAGCAATTGGTGTCCACGGCGTCCCCTTTATCCTGGTTCAGCCCCTGGCCTTGCTTGTGTTCTTCGCTGCAGCCATCGCCGAGCTCAACCGCTCACCGATGGATCAGATCGAAGCGGAGTCTGAGTTGACCACGGGGTACTTCACCGAGTACTCTGGCATGAAGTTCGCCACCTTCTTCCTCGGGGAATACATCAATACCCTCGCCGTTGCCACCATAACGGTCACTCTATTCCTCGGAGGCTGGCATGCGTGGCCACTTCCCGCAGACTGGATTCCTGCCTGGCTCGTGTTTGTCACTAAGGTCTTCCTGGTATTCATGTTCATCTTGTGGCTGCGCGCCACGCTGGTTCGCGTTCGCATTGACCAGATCATGGCCTTCTGCTGGAAGTACCTGATCCCGGTTTCCCTGATCAACATCTTCGTCACCGCAGGCGAGGTCCTGATCTGGGTTGAATGGATGCCGGCATGGGAAAGCTTCCCGTGGGTGTTCATGTTCGTAAACGCTCCGCTGGCGATCGTTCTCACCATGGTTTGGTCGAAGATGTTCTTCAAGTTGGGAGGAGGCAGAATTGAGGTTCGAGAGGTACGGCCTCGGTATAGCCAAGGGGATGCACCTGACGCTCCGGCATCTGTTTCGGCCTAATATCACGACACAGTATCCGGAGAAGAGGCTGCAACCGTCGCGGCGCATCAGGGGCCAGCAGTTCGTCTGGCGAATCGACCTGTGCACGGGCTGCGCTACCTGTGCCAAGAGCTGTCCGCACGGGATCATCCAAATCGCGACTACGAAGAACGGCGACAACAAGTACGTTGTGGACGAAATCGTATTCGACACGGGAAGATGCATGTACTGTGGCCTGTGCGTCGAAGCCTGTCCGTACGGCGCCCTGTTCATGGGCCAGAGCTATGAGGAAGCAAGATACGCCAGACGATCGCTGTGGGCAGACAAAGAGGTGCTGATGTCACCGGATGCCATGCCAAGCGCCTACAGCCACCCGGAACTCGAGGAGCAAATTCCGAGGCAGACCCTCCTGGTGTACGGTGAATACTCACGAGAAATGATTGCCGAGGGAAATGACTAGCGTAGCGTTTTACATAATAGCCGCAGTCGCAGTGGGGTCCGCCATTGCGGTAGTGAGGATGCAGGACGTCTTCCGGGCTGCTCTATTCGCGATCCTGTCCTTCTTCGCCGTTGCCGGCATCTATGTCACGCTGAACGCGGATTTTCTTGCTGTCGTGCAGGTCCTGGTATACGTCGGCGCCATGGGCATACTACTGATGTTCGGTATTATGCTCACGCGCGACATCCAGCAAGGCAGCCCATCCAACAGAATCAACGCGCCATCACTACTTGTGTCAGTGCTGGTCATGGCGGTGATGATCACCGTCGTCATTGCCACCGACTGGGAGGACGCGACGTATGCGGTCGCTGACCTGCCCACCATCGAGCGCCAGGTTGAGACGACTGAAGGGACCACCGTCACTGAGCAGGTGACTCAGGCTATACTGATGCCCGACAAGACACTGGTGGTGGATGAGAAAGGCAATCCAGTACTGGACGATGAAGGCGAGGAGCAATACGAGTCCACCAAAGGATCAACATCCTATGTTTCAGACGCACTCTTTGACAAAGACAGAGGATTCGTCCTTCCCTTCGAGGTCGCATCCGTGCTGCTGTTGGCGGCGCTCATAGGAGCGGTAGTTCTGGTGAGAAGCAAGGACGAGGAATAGAGCCATGGACCTTGGAATAGAGCACTATTTAGTCCTGTCAGCGATCCTATTCTCCATAGGACTGTACGGCACATTGTCCAAGCGGAACGCTGTCGTCATCCTGATGTGTATTGAGATCATGCTCAACTCAGTGAACATCGCCATGGTGGCGTTTTCACGGTATCTGGTGCCGGATGTCGTGGTAATGACGGGGCACGTTTTCGCTATCTTCGTCATCACCGTGGCCGCGGCCGAGGCGGCTGTGGGCATAGCGATAATTATCGCAATCTACGGTACCCGCCACACCATCGACGTTGAGCAAGCAGACCTGATGAAATGGTAGAGTTGAGATAGATGTGGACTGAATTCAAGGTCGTACCCAACCTGATCGTAGCCGAGATGTGGAAGGAGCTCTTCGAAGCCGAAGGGATTCCCACAAGGCTCTTGCCTGAGAAATCTGGAGGAGGCGAGCGAGAGCGATACCGAGTGCTGGTGCCCGGCCTGAAGAAACATCTCATCGATGATATTCTGAGGAAGGTATAGGAAGTTGTCGGGAAACGTTCTGTGGGCCATATTTCTCTTGCCGCTGTTCTCGTTTCTCTTCATATCTCTCGTACTCAGGCCCTTCTTCAAGAACACGCCCAAGCTCAGTGGCTACCTGATCATCGGCTGCCTCGCAACGGCCCTCGGCCTCTCCATATGGGTATTGACCAGCGTGGGCGATGGGCCGATCCAGAGCGCGATAGACTGGGCATCCGTCGGCAGCCTCAACATCAGCCTGGAGTTCTCGGCTGATCAACTCACTGCGATCATGCTGGTTGTGGTCAGCGGAGTCAGCTTGCTCGTGCAGATCTATTCCCAGGGATACATGCACGGAGATCCAGGATATCACCGGTATTTCGCATGGATGTCGCTGTTCACGATGTCAATGCTGGGTCTCGTACTGGCCTCCAACCTGCTGTTGCTCTACGTATTCTGGGAAGGGGTTGGCCTCGGCTCCTACTTGCTCATCGGCTTCTGGTTCCACAAGCCGTCAGCCGCGGCCGCTGCCAAGAAGGCATTCGTGGTCACCCGCCTCGGCGACTTCGGGTTCCTGATCGCCATACTGCTCCTCTATTTCCACACCGGCACCTTCAACATAGCCGACCTCAACGAAATGGCCATCGCAGGCGCTCTGGGAGGCACGGCTCTCACTCTGGCCGCTCTCGGGATCTTCTCCGGAGCCGTGGGGAAATCCGCGCAGTTCCCCCTCCACACGTGGCTTCCTGACGCGATGGAAGGCCCCACGCCCGTCAGCTCGTTGATCCACGCTGCCACAATGGTCGCAGCCGGAGTGTACCTGGTCGCCCGGACTCTCCCGCTGTTCGCCAGTTCCGAATTCGCAATCATGTTCGTGGCCGTGATCGGAGGATTCACGGCGATATTTGCCGCCAGCATGGGCCTGGTGATGAACGACATCAAGAGAGTGCTAGCCTACTCCACGATCAGCCAGTTGGGCTATATGATGCTGGGTTTGGGAACAGTCGGAGTCGGCATATCT
Organism: Dehalococcoidia bacterium; assembly: GCA_036446335.1. Classification (GTDB taxonomy): domain Bacteria; phylum Chloroflexota; class Dehalococcoidia; order SZUA-161; family SZUA-161; genus JAZFSU01. The sequence goes on from JAZFSU010000028.1 coordinate 20,593, forward strand.
CAGGGTCATCTCACGATGGATCAGGGCATCGGACTGGCTGTCGCAGTCGGCATGTTCCACCTGTTCACTCACGCGTTCTTCAAGTGCCTTCTCTTCCTGGGCGCTGGCAGTGTCAGTCACGCCACCCACACATTCGATATGAGGAAGATGGGAGGCCTGCGCAAGCACATGCCCTGGACCTTCCTACTCTTCCTTGTTGGATCACTATCCCTGGCCGGCATATGGCCACTCGCCGGATTCTGGAGCAAAGACCTCATACTCTTGAAATCTTGGGAGTACACGCCCATCCTGTTCTGGCTGGCCATGATCACGGTGTTCATGACGGCGTTCTATATGTTCAGAGTCATATTCATGACCTTCTTCGGAGAGTACAGAGGAGGCGAGCCTGATCAAGCACACGCAGGCGAGGACGGACACGGCAAGCTTCACGAATCGCCAATGGTTATGTTGTTCCCCATGGCCATACTGGCCATAATGGCCGTCGTCGGCGGATGGGATTTCTTCACAGGAGGCGCAGGCAAGTTCCTGGGCGAGGCTGCGTACTATGGTCTCCACCCTGAGCATTGGCATTCCCACGGATTCTTCGACCTTTTCAAGGTTGGGAAGGACCCCATCCCGCTGATTGGGCTGGCGGTCGGCGTGTCAGGCATCGTCCTTGCATATGCGATCTACGGCGCCAAATGGATCTCTGCGGAGAGTATCGGCCGGCTATTCGCGCCAGTGCACACCTTGCTCTCGCGCAAGTACTACCTGGACGAGCTATACGAACGCATCTTCGTGGTTCGGATTCTTCAGAACGGGATCAACTACGCGATCGAGCGGTTTGACATGCTGGTGGTTGATGGCATCGTCAACGGCGTGGCGCAGGCGACGATGTCGGCGGGCGGCGCGATCCGCAGGGTGGAGACAGGACAACTCCAGCTCTATGGCCTCGTGATGGCGATGGGGATACTGATCATAATGATCGTCTTTTTCGCATATGGGTAGGGGGACTCATGAATAGGAGCAGGTGGTCTTGAATATCGATTCGATCCATCCTCTCACAATAATACTGTTCCTGCCGGTTCTCGGGGCTATCCTCATTGCCCTCTTCGCGAGGCAGGCCAGGACGGTGAGGCTGACAGCGGCGCTGTTCACTTTCGCTGCGTTTGCCCTCTCACTGGCGCTGTTTGTCATCTTCGATCGCGATGGCGGCCTCCAGTTCGTGGAGCAGGCTCAGTGGATCAAGTCAATCGGCGCTGAGTACTATATCGGCGTCGATGGCCTGAGTCTGCCCATGGTAATTCTTACCACATTCCTCGGATTCGTCGCGGTCTTCGTCTCGTGGAAGATCGACGTCAGGCCGCGGGAGTACTTCGTCTGGCTATTGCTCTTGGAAGCAGGCATCATCGGTGTCTTCTGCTCCCTGGACTTTCTGCTCTTCTTCCTGTTCTGGGAGGTGGAGCTCATTCCCATGTACATGCTGATCACGATCTGGGGCGGCGGCAGAAGGCAGTACTCAGCGACCAAGTTCGTGATCTACACCCTCTTTGGCAGCGCCTTCATGTTGGTGGGCATTCTTGCTCTCTATTTCTCCACTCCCGAATCAGTCAACTCCGCCAATGAACTCGTATCCCATACGTTCAACATGGTGACCATTGCCGGCAACGGTGCCGACTGGCTGGTGCCGGTCATTCCTCTGGCGTCCATGTTCTTCCTGATTTTCATCGCCTTTGCGATCAAGCTGCCGGTGTTCCCGCTGCACACATGGCTTCCCGACGCTCACACCGATGCGCCAACTGCCGTCAGTGTGATGCTAGCCGGCGTTCTGCTGAAGATGGGTGCCTATGGTATGGTACGCCTCGTTGCCGGATTTGGGGACGGCGGCATCATTCCCGGGGTGGCTGAGGACTACGCCGGGATCCTGGCAACTTTCGCGGTCATAAGCGTGCTGTATGGTGCAGCAGCAACCATGAGGCAAACCGATCTGAAGAGGATGATAGCGTACAGCTCCGTCAGTCACATGGGCTTCGTTCTGCTGGGCATCTTCGCCCTGAACCAGGTCAGCCTCACTGGTGCGACTGTTCAAATGTTCAGTCACGGTCTCATCACCGCGCTCCTGTTCGCCATGGTGGGACTGGTATACGAAAAGACGCACCAGCGCCAGATCCCTTTGCTGGGCGGTCTGGCCAGGCAAATGCCGGTGATCACTGTCGTCTTCAGTATCGCCGGACTGGCGGCGCTGGGGCTTCCGACGACGGTCGGCTTCATTGCGGAGTTTACGGTGTTCGTGGGCAGCTTCGGCAGCACCGCAATAGCTGGAGCCAAGATCTACGTAGTCCTGGCGGTGCTGGGCATAGTACTAGGAGCAGGATACATCCTGTGGATGTTGGAGAGAGTGTTCTACAGAGAGCCCAAAGAGCAGTACAACGATGTGGGAGACGCCGACAACATGGAGAAAGCATATATCTTCGCGTTCGTCGCGATGATAATGCTCTTCGGAGTCTATCCCAGGTTGCTTTTCGACCTTGTCGGACCCGTGTTCGGCGCTTGAGGCCAATGTGGTGATGCTGTGGGAGCAAGAGAGATAATGGTAGCTGTGGGTGCGGTGATCCAGGATGAGAGCGGCAGGGTGCTGCTCGTGAAACACCGGCCCGAAAGAGGGGGATTCTGGCAGGGCAAGTGGATCTGCCCCGGCGGCAAGCTGGAATTGGGTGAGCGAATCGAGGATGGGATCAAGAGAGAGGTTAGAGAAGAAACCCATCTGGCGATTGAGTTGACCGGACCTTTGCTCCCCTTCGATCGCATCGTTGCTTCCGACGGTCAGGTTGACCTGCACGTCGTGTACATCGACTATTTGGCCGAGAAAAGCGGCGGGGATCTCAGACCGGACAGCGACATCGGAGAGGCGCGTTGGGTTCCGCGGAGCAATGTGCCCGAAATCTGGAACGACTTGCACGAGGATACTCAAACGCTATTCCGAATAGCCGAAATAGTCTAGGCTGTGGGGGAAACGTAATTGGACTTCTGGCTGATATCGCCTGAACTGAGCATTTTCGGACTGGCCCTTGTCGTCATTCTCCTCGATCTGTTCATCGAGCGAAAGAAGGCGCTGGCCGCATTGAGCGTTGTTGGCCTCACTGTTCCGATCAGCCTGACCATAGCCCTCTGGGGAGAGCGAGGTTCCTCGTTCGCCGGCATGCTTGTGGTCGACGAGTTCAGCGTGTTCTTCAAATTCCTCATACTGGGCATCACCGCGCTGGTCATCCTCTCGTCAGTGGACTACGTTGGCAGATTCGCACGATTCCAGGGTGAGTACTACGCGCTGATTCTGCTTTCTGCCGGGGGCATGATGCTAATGGCCTCCACGGGCGAGTTGATATCGATATACGTCTCGCTGGAACTCGCCAGCATCTCGCTCTACGCATTGGCTGCTTTCCTCAAGGACCAGAAATCAAGCGAGGCCGGGCTCAAGTACCTGATCTTGGGAGCAGTGAGCTCCGCATTCCTGCTGCTCGGGATGGCATTCGTATATGGGTTGACCGGTACCACCCACCTCGACCAGATTGCCGACCAGGTGCGCTCTCTCGTCTCGGGAGGGCAACTCCTTGACACGCCCGCACTCCTGCTGGGCATAGTCCTCATTGTAGCTGGCCTCGGATTCAAGATCGCCGCCGTCCCGTTCCAGATGTGGGTTCCCGACGTCTACGAAGGAGCGCCCACGCCGATCACCGCCTACCTGTCGGTGGCAAGTAAGGCAGCTGGCTTTGCCATTATCCTCAGAGTGTTCTATGTCGCATTCGGCGACGAGCTGATTAGCGGCGAGTGGGCAATGATCTTCGCTGTGCTGGGTGCCATGTCCATGTTCGTGGGCAACATAGTGGCTCTCGCCCAGCGCAACATCAAGAGAATGCTGGGATACTCCAGCATTGCGCATGCCGGCTATATCATGATAGGTCTAGCTACCATCAGCGAACTGGGACAGCGCGGAGTGCTCTTCTTCCTGGCTGGATACGCCCTGGCTAATCTCGGCGCCTTCATCGCCATTATCGCGATCTCCAGCAAGACAGGCAGTGATGAGATTGCGGACTTCTCAGGCATGGCCCGGAGGGCACCCGTGGTCTCCTTCGTCCTGGCGTTCTGCCTCATCTCTCTGATTGGCATCCCTCCCACTGTAGGATTCATGGCAAAGTTCTACATCTTCAACGCCGCCATCCAACAAGACCTCCTGTGGCTGGTCATTATCGCCGTGCTCACTTCCGTGATCTCAGCCTACTATTATTTGAGAGTAGTCAATGTGATGTACACCGGTGAACCTGCGTCGGACGAACCCGTGCCCACCTCCACGCCGGTACGCCTTGCCCTGGCCGTCACGTCATTGGGTGTGCTGGCCCTCGGTATCTACCCGTCTCTAGTGATCAGCCTGACCAAACAAGCGGTCGCCATCTTCCAGTGAGAATCGGTAACCTAGTCCCGTATTCGCTTGACCCCCATCTCTGAGCCAAGCTATTATTGCCCCGGAGCGGATTTCGTGCTGGACCTCCAACTCAGCATACAAATCGAGGATCCCTTCGCCGGCCAGGTCTCAGACAGCTGGCTGCGACGGGTTGCCAGTGATACACTCACCACCGCAGGCGTGGCATCTCGGGTTGAGTTGGGCCTGGTGATAGCTGGCGACAGCACCATTCGCGAACTCAACCGCACCTATCGAGGCATCGACAATACCACAGACGTCCTGGCCTTCGCCCTTTCCGAATCTCCTGCTGGCCAGGACCAGCCTTTCATCCTGCCTCCGGATGATATCCTTCATCTCGGAGAGATCATGATCTCCCACCCCCAGGCCACAGTACAGGCCAACTCAGCCCAACATCCCCTGGAGCGGGAACTCGCTCTCCTGATGGCCCACGGGATACTACACTTGCTGGGTTATGACCACCAACGGCCGGAGGATGAGCTGGAAATGAGAGCCATGGAGGCCAGGGCCCTCGAAGCAATCGACCCCAAGTGATTCCTCGACAGAGGAGATTGGACTACGTAAATCGCGCCAGGCCCGATTGAACAGCCGCACGGCCTGGGCTATAATAGCAATCGGAATCGCCGTTCCGGGGATTCCCCACACTTCACTTCGTTGAGGTACAAATGGCTTCACAGGTCCTGTATCGAAAATGGCGGCCGCAAACCCTGTCAGACGTGGTGGGCCAGGAGCACGTGACCAAGACGCTCGTCAATGCCCTGGAAACGGGCCGGCTGGCGCACGCCTACCTCTTCTGCGGACCCAGGGGTACGGGCAAGACCAGCACTGGAAGGATACTGGCAAAGGCGATCAACTGCCTTACAAGCGGAGAGGCAGAACCCTGCAATACCTGCAGCATATGTGTAGCTATCACTCAAGGACAAGCGCTGGACTTGCTTGAGATCGACGGCGCATCGAACCGGGGTATCGAAGAGATTCGCAGTATCCGAGAGAAGATCAACTTCGCCCCAAACGTTGCCAAGTACAAGGTCTACATTATCGATGAAGTGCACATGCTCACCGAACCGGCGTTCAATGCCCTTCTCAAGACTCTTGAGGAACCGCCCCCGCACGCCATCTTCATCCTCGCGACTACCGAGGTGCACAAGCTGCCGCTCACCATACTGTCCCGATGCCAGCGCTTTGACTTCCGCCGCCTTTCGCAGGCAGCTGTTGTAGGCAAGCTGCAGCGAATCTGCGACCATGAAGAGATCGATATCGAACCGCAGGTGCTGCCGCTTGTAGCCAAGGCGTCAACCGGCAGCCTCCGCGACGCGGAGAACCTTCTCGAACAACTTGTTCTCCAACACCGTTCGCGCCTCACCCTAGACGACGTTCGAGCAGATCTGGGCTTCACCGATGATGACAGGGTCCGCCAATTGGCGAACAGCATTCTGTCCAATGATGTCCGGGCCGGCCTGGCTACAATAGGGAGCATTGCCGCGGATGGACTGGACCTTCGCCTTTTCAATCGCAGCCTGGTTGAATACCTGAGGACTTCGCTTCTGATCAAAGCCGGAGCTGCTGAGGCAACCGATCTGCCTGTCGAGGCGGTAGCGGATATGAGGCAGCTCGTGGACAAGCAATCCCTGGAAGGACTGACGAAGACAGTCAGGTTGTTTGCCCAGGTCGACTTCCGCACGGACCCTCGATCCACGCTGCCGTTGGAGCTTGCCCTCGTCGATTCCTCTCTATTTGCGGCGGAGAAGCCGCTGGAACGCGCTACCAAGGCCATACCCAAGCCGGAGGTCAAAACAGCCCCGGCGGCCAGGAGCGTCAAGGAGCCGCAGCCAAAGGCCGAGGAGCACGCCGCCCCGGCGGGCGAGAAGATAGACGTTCAGCCGCCCCCACCTGCCCAGGAAGCAGCGAGAGTCGACGTCCCCACCGTAGCAGGTGCCGCACCAACCAGAGCTGCAGACGTCCCCATCGTAGCAGGTGCCGCATCAGCAAGAGTTGCAGATGTCCCCATCCCGCCCCCACCACACACTGTCGAGCAGATTCGCCAGTACTGGAGCGATTTCGTCAAGGCGTGTCGCGGCATGGGCTCGAGCGGGAATCTGGACGCCCTGCTGAGAAACTCCTGCAACGTAGCCGACCTCGATGGTGACACGCTGGTTCTGGACTTTCCCCACGAATGGCACAAGAGCAAGATCGAAGACCCGAAATACCGGCACCAGATGGAGGTCAAGCTTCAGCAGGTGTTCGGTGTTCCCTATAGGGTCCGATGCACCCACACGCCCAAGGCCAAGGAGGAATCCAAACCGCGTCAACAAAAGCGCAACCCCGTGGTGACGGCCGCTCTCGAGATGGGAGCCAGGATCGTAGAAGAGGAGCAGGCAGATGATGAATAAGGGGATGCTGCGCCAAGCGCAGCAGATGCAGGCCAAACTGGCCAAAGCCCAGGAAGAACTGGAGAACACCACCGTCGAGGCCAGTTCCGGCGGCGGTGCGGTCACGGTTGTAGTCAACGGACACCAAAGCATACAGTCGATCAAGATTGCCGCCGAGGTCGTCGACCCGGCTGATGTAGAGATGCTCGAGGATCTGGTGATGACTGCCGTGAATGAGGCGATGGACAAAGCCAAAGAGCTCGCCGCCAGCCAACTTCAGGCAGTGACCGGAGGGCTGAAGATCCCGGGATTGACGTAGTCCGCATGATTCAGCACAGCGTTTCTTCATTGATCACGAAGAGGTTCCGATCTTGAGAACCGGTCCCGTATCAGTTGCTGAGCCAGTCTCCCGACTGATCGGAGAGCTGAGCAGGCTTCCCGGAATCGGTCCCAAGAGTGCAGCACGACTCGCCTACCACTTGCTTCGCTCTCCCGAGGCTGATGCCCGAGAGCTTGCCGCGGCTATCATCGCAGTCAAGGAGCAGACAGTTCTTTGCTCTTCGTGCCAGAATGTTGCCGACACAGACCCCTGCGCCATCTGCAGCAGCGAAGAACGCGACCACAGCATCATCTGCATCGTCAAGGAACCCCTTGACATCATGGCACTGGAGCGGACGGGCAAGTACCGTGGGCAGTATCACGTGCTTCACGGCGTCCTTTCGCCCATGGACGGAATCGGCCCCGACGACCTGAAGATAAGCGAGCTATTGGACCGTCTCAAGTCCGGTGCCGTCAAGGAGATCATCCTCGCAACCAACCCCAACCTTGAAGGAGAGGCTACGGCCATGTACATCCAGAAGCTGCTCTCGCACCAGGGAATCCGCCTGACCAGGCTTGCTCGCGGGCTCCCGATGGGCAGCGACCTGGAGTATGCCGATGAAGTAACGCTCACTCATGCTATCGAAAGCAGGCAAGAGTTCTGAGGACAACCGGGAGCGGCAGAGTCATGTGCAGCAGTGGATCGCTTTCCATCTCGCGAAGGAAGTGTTATTCTTGGTGCGTGTTCCGAATAGTCTTGCCACAACTGTCGGTAAGATCAACTAAGCCGAGACCTCCAGCGTAGACACTGTAGAGGTGGACCAGATGAGACTTCTCAAGACAACACGATCAATCTGCCCCGAAGACCTGAGGGTTATCGATGCCGAGCTTTGGGAGATTGATGACCAGGTTATCATGAAGAAGAGCTGCCCTGACCACGGGAGCTTCGAGGACATCATCTGGAGCGACTATGGAGAATACGCGCGAGCGGAGAAATACCGGGATCACGGCACCGGACTGCACAGGCCCAGGGACACGAAGCTCGGCTGCCCCAACGACTGCGGACTGTGCCAGAACCACAAGACACACACAATCCTCACGATAATCGAGATAACGACCAGGTGCAATCTGAAGTGCCCCATCTGTTACGCTCGCGCCGGCTCGAACAACGGCACGGCCGACCTGACCAAAGACCAGATAAGGCAGATTCTTGAGTACTCCCGCGACAACAACTACCCGCTCAAGACAAGAGGAGTCGGAAACAGCGGCGGGGAAGCGACGCTGAGGGATGACCTTCCCGAAATCATTCAGATGGAGAAGGATCTCGGATATGACTACGTTCTGGTCATGAGCAATGGGCTGAGGCTTGCCGAAGACATCGAGTACTTCAAGAAACTGCGCGACGCCGATGCGTGGCTCTACCTGCAGTTCGACGGGGTCACAGCCGAGCCCTACATCAAGGCCAGGGGGCGCGACGTATGGCCGCTGAAGCAGAAAGTCATCGAGAACGCACGGAAGATCGGCTATGACAAGATCGCGCTAATTCCCACGGTGGCACGAGGCGTGAACGACGACCAGGTCGGCGACATCATCAGGTACGCGGCCGACAACTCAGACGTAATCAAGTTCGTTGTGTTTCAGCCGGTCAGCTTCTCGGGAAGAATCGACCGTAGCAAGTTACGGGAGATGAGGGTCACGAACTCCGATGTCCAGAGGCTGGTAGAGGAACAGACCGACGGCCAGGTCAAGAAGGGCGATTTCTTCACTCTTCCCATGAATCAGGTGATGGCCAAGATGATGACCAAGGGCGGTCAACACCAGGATTTCTGCGTTCACCCTCATTGCGGACTGATAACCGTCCTCAGTCATGAGAAAGGCAAACTGGTCCCGATTCCACGCTACGTGCAGAACGAGAAGTTCCACGCGACGATGAAGCGAGCCTTTGAGCGCAACTGGTCCAGACCGATGCTGATGCTAACACTTGCCATCAGTACCCTGAGGTTCGTCAGTCCGAAGCTCTGGTTGAAGCTCATCCCCGTCTTGCTGCTCACCAAAGGCACCAAGTCAATAAACAAGACCCTGACCGACTGGCTCCCCGGACATTGGCTCACCATAGGGATCATGCACTTCATGGACCCCTACAACTTCGACCTGGACAGAGTCGAGAACTGTGCGCTTCATTTCGGAATCATTGACAACGAGTCAAAACCCAGGCTGATCCCCTTCTGCTCCTGGAACAGCATTCATCGTATGTCGATGAACGGCCATGCAGAAGAGGCCGAAGCGGAAGCAGGTGTCGGGGTCAGTGCTGGCGAAAAAGCGACTTGATCAGCTGAGCTTCCGATGACCAGGCCACGGGTCTATAAGACAGAAGCAATCGTCCTGAAGCGAATCAACTTGGGCGAAGCTGACAACATAGTCACTCTGTACACCCCACACTTGGGCAAGATCCGGGCCGTTGCAAAGGGAGTACGAAGGCCGACAAGCAGACTTGGCGGCCACCTGGAGCCCCTCACTCAAAGCAGCCTGCTCATCGCTCATGGACAGAATCTGGACATCATAACCCAGGGCCAGACCATCGAAGGCTACCTGACCCTGAGAACAAGCCTCTGGAACGCCTGCTGTGCCATCTACGTCGCAGAGCTCGTCGACCAATTCACAGTGGAGCAGGTCGAGGACTACCCCTTCTACAATCTACTTCAAACGACTCTAATGTGGCTCTGCGAGGCGCGCAGCTGCGAGCTGGCCCTCAGATATTTCGAGCTTCATCTGCTCAGCCATCTTGGCTACCAGCCCGAACTCTACGAATGCCTGAACTGCCGATCACCTCTCGAACCTAAGGGAAACGTGTTCAGCATGCCAGATGGAGGGGTTGTCTGCCCCGACTGTTCCCAAACCGGGCCTTTCGCACAGCCCATCTCCGTTGACGCGATCAAAGCCATGAGATACCTCCTCAGCTCCGACCGGGCATCCGCTGCTCGGCTACGACTGACAACCGACCTATCCCGCGAATTGGAGCGACTGTTGAGAGGCTACATGCGCCATCTCCTGGAGCGGGAGCCCAGATCTGCAGCCTTCTTGGACCAGTTGCGGATCCAGGGAACGTACTGCAACAACAGATGAGGCCGAGAGCTTCTACGTGTCGCGGGCGACCGCGTGGTCCGCTATCCCGAAAAGGGCCTGGCGGCACGAGCTATCGGGGAATACTTCGACAGCTTGACACGCTTCCGAGGCAAAGTCTCGAGCGATACCATAGCACTCGGGAATAATGCCCGAATTGTTGATCATGTCGATCGCCAACTCAAGGCTTCGCTGGTTGTCATCACCCCTGAACATTCCGAGGATCGGGCTATCACTAGGATAGCGCTCATTGAGGAGTATCGCGGGTAGAGTCAAGATTCCCTGAGCCAGATCGCTTGCCACAGGTTTGCCAAGCTTGTCTTCGTCCGCAGTGAAATCCAGAATATCGTCCACGATCTGGAAAGCCATACCGACATTGTGCCCATAGCTCCTCAGAGCTTCGGTTGCCTCCTCGGAAGCCTCACTGAGAATCCCCGCAGATTCCGTGGCGGTTGAGAACAGCGAGGACGTCTTGTTGCCGATCCTCCTGAAGTAGCCCTGCCGGGATTGGCCGTTGTTGAAGCTGCTGAAGATCTGATCCAACTCGCCCCTGCAAAGCGTCATCAGCGTTCGAGCGAAAAGCCTGATCACCCGAAGATTGCCGGTGCGGGCCACCAGCTCTGCCGCCTGTGAGAAGAGATAATCACCGGCCAGAATAGCCGTGCCTCCCCCCCACATATTTGCAGCCGTCGGCTTACCCCTGCGCTTTGTCGAATTGTCGACGGTATCATCGTGGACCAACGTAGCAGTGTGAAGCATCTCAACTCCCGCTGCCATTGGCACGAGCAAGTCCAGATTGTAGCGATGCAGTTTCCCGCAAATCAAGGTAAGTGCCGGCCTGATCCGTTTGCCCCCGCTGTCAACGATGTAGTCCAGGAGTTCTGATAACCCGGCCTGGTCCACGTCAGCGGTGGCCCTGATGTTCTCCTCGACGAGGAGGATTTCCCGTTCCACGGGCGCGAAGAGCGAGTTCGCCGCAATACTGCGTTCCACGTTCTGTGCCAAATCACCTACTTCCAGCGCGTCGCTGGCGGACGCCATCCACCAGACTATATATTACAGGAATAACCAGCAGGGTCAAGAGTGTCGAGCTAAATAGTCCGCCGATAACTACCACCGCCAACTCCGCAGCCAGCAGCGTACCCGCCCCAAGCCCGAAAGCCAAAGGCAGCATGGCGAACATGGTTGTCAGGGCCGTCATCAGGATAGGCCGCAGCCTGGTCCGACCGCCTTCGATCAGAGCATCATGGGTAGCCGTCCCCTGCTTCTTCAGCTGCTCCACCAACGCGAT
>JAZFSU010000029.1:0-5833 GCA_036446335.1 Dehalococcoidia bacterium
CTCCAACCAGCAGAACATTCAAGCGGTTGCCGCTCATCTCTCCGATTCGGATCGAGTTTCCGTTCTCGTCTGTCCAGAGTGTCCGGTCGACTAAGAAACGATCGGAGGCGGATGGGTCACCCATGCGATAGTCCTTTCAGCCCAGGAGGCCTGAAGCCTCAGGGTCATTCAACCGGCCGCAAACGATTATTTGCCTGGCCCTCCAGACAAGTTGCTCTCTGGTCGCTGGCCCGCATCATGACACCCGGCGGCTTCGCTGAGGCAATAAGCTGGACAGCGGCATCAGCGTGCCTTCAAGCATGACGCGTCACCGGCGTGAGACGCCCGATCCAAGCATTTCGTCCCTGTGCTCGTCTCTTCCCACACGCACACAAGACACCACGTTCCCCTCCTGTTTAGCCAAGAGGAGAACACACGCCGCCGCTCGGTCGCGACGCCCGGCGGCACCACTCGCTGAATTTTGAGGCGGCTGAGGGCATCATGCATGATCCTCGCGATCAGCGAGATGTGCCGGACAGGCACGTGTACGCTTGCAACGGCTGTCTTCAGGATGGGGCCGAAGCTGTCAGGCGACATCCGTCACGTATTTTGGTGGCCTCGGCTCTAGCGAGCGATTCTAGATGAACCCGAGAACAGGGGCCCTGAAGAAAGGAAGTGATGTGGCGTTCCAGGACACTCTCTCTACGGAACCTACGGACCGATGCCGTCCGGCCCGGCCATCACCGGCAATGCAGTGGCCAGCGTGATCGCCAAAGTTATGGCAATGGCCAGCACAACCTTCAGACTCTTTCTCATGAGACACCTCCTTTCACTCCCGTTCGACAGACCCTCGGCCTATCGATGACAGCATCATAGGAGGTGCGTTCTTACCAACCTCTTACCCAGATACTGATTCGGAAAAGAAGAACGGGGCTGCCTTCTCGGCAAACCCCGTTCAAGAGGACCTGAATCTGAAGATGTGGTCGGCTTCAGCCGGCCAGTCTACCCGCTGCCATGCTCGTTCGCAACTCCCGCATCCGCGCCGAGGGGGCAAAACCCACCTCACCGGCCACAGTATCGCGATACCGCTGGTACACGCGCAGTGCCGAAACCTTATCGCCCGTGGCCAGATGCCACTGCATCATCTGGCAGTACACCTCGTCGTTGTACGGGTCGGTGGTAATGAACTTCTCGTACACTGCGATTGCGGTGCCGTATTCTCCCCTGCTGCCGTTCAAGTTCGCCAGCAGGGAGAGCGTCTTCAAGTACTTGTCCTCCAACTCACGGCGTCGCGTCTCGGTCCACTCGCTGTAGAACTCCTCCAGGAAAGGTCCATCGTACAACTCGACGGCTTCTTCCAGAGTGGTCGCCCTCTTCCCACCCTTCTCCGGTAGCTTCTCCGCGCGCCGCACGAGCCGCTCGAAGTCTGCCACGTCGAACCGGATGTTGAGACTGCGGTTGAGCTTATACTGCCCGTGCTCGAGCAGGAAAGCACCGGGGAAGAGCGCCCTTCGTGCCCGGTAGAGGTTGATGTGGAAGTTGCTGTAGGCCCTGACGGGCGATAGATCCGGCCACAGTGCGGCCGCTATTTGCTCTTTGGTCTGCCCGATGCCGCAGCACAGCAGATAGAAGAACATCTCCTTGGCCCGGCTGCTTCGCCATTCCGCCTCGCCAATCGGACGAGAGTCTATCGATACCCGAGTGCCTCCCAGGGCTTGCACCTCTATGTCAGGCTTGACTGCTGCCGAGTCGTTGCCCGACTTCCTGGCAGTTACGTCCGTTCTCTCGCCATCGCGTCGGCTCTTGATCTTCTCCATGGCTCGGACGAATCGGTCATCGCCGATGCCCTCAGAGGCACCGAATTGCATCAGCAACGCCGCGTTTTTGCCTTCGACTGCCAGAAAGTCGTCGTAGCCCAGGTCATCGGCCAGCTCGGATACCTCTTCGAGCCAGTTGGCGGCGAGGCTGAATTCCTTGGCAAGGAACGCCGCCTGTGCCAGATGAAAGCATGCCTTCGCCAGGGCGTCCTTATCTCCTACCTCCGCCAGACGGTCATGGACACCCTGAAGGATTTCGATCGCAGTCTGGTACCGTCGCCGTTCGTACTCGATGATTCCAAGCTGCATCGTGAAAAGGCTAGCTTCGTAGACCTGGTCTTGCTCCTCAGCCTGACAGATGGCTTCCTTGAGGAGCACCTCCGCCTTGTCACGCTCACCGAGAAGCCGATAGGTCTCTCCCATGCCTGCCTTTGCCCACATCACGTAGTACGTTTCCATTACCTGTCGTGCCAACCCGAGTCCCTCTTGGTATGCAGCCAACGCATCGTCATACAAGTCCAGGTCGCGCAGCACTTCTGCTATGTTGACAAGAATAAGGGCTTCTGCTCGCCGATACCCGGTTTCGTGGGCTTTCTGCCGGCCAAGACGCAACGTGTCCAATGCCAGGTCATGCTGGCCACGACGCTGGTATATCTGACCTATGTTGGACAGGGTCATCGCTAGAGCGCCGGAATTCCCGACCTTTTGCCAGCCTTCCCTGGCATGCTCAAAGTGCATGTTGGCCCTGACAAGGTCCCCGAGGCGCTTATACACGATGCCAATTGAATTGTGTACGTCTGCCATCCGGCCGACATCGAAAACCGAATAGTAGAGCTTCAACGCACGCTGCATCTGTCTCAGAGCCTGAGTGAACCGCCCCTGCTCCATGTGGATGTTCCCCAGTCGCCGATAGGCGTCGCCGAGGGCGGTGGCCGGGCCATCGTGGCGTTTGAGAGTTCGAATGGCGGCGGAAATGTCACTCTTGGCCTCTGCAAAATTACCGGCGAGGCGAAAGGCGGCGCTACGCCAACTTAGCGCCTTGGCCCTAATGAGCCAGTCATCGTCGCTTACCGCCCGAGGCAAGAGGTCGGTCAGGACGCGGGCAGCCTCATCCACTTCACCTAGATGAATCAAGTTCTGGGCGCGAAGCAGCACTAGATCAGGGTCAGACCTGAACATCTCTTTCGGCAGGGCGTCTATCCACTTCGAGACGGTCATCCATTCGCCGGCGCCGAGAAGAGCTTCGCCGGCTGTCTTGATAACTCTCAATGCTTCGTCGTAGCTTTTCGCCGCCAGGTAATGGACAACTGCGTCGTTCCACCGCTCGTCTTGTTCAAAGAGAGACGCGGCCCTGCAGTGCAGAAGCGCGAACTGCTCGGGGTCTTCCTCGAGGAGTTTCGCCTGAAGGAACTCACGAAAGAGGTGATGGTAGCGGTACCAGGCGTCCTCACCACCGATATGCTGCACGAAGAGATTCTGTCTTTCGATTCGGGCAAGAAGACTCCGGGAATCGGCTATTCCCAGTAGGCGATCGCAGATGCCAGCTTCCATGTCGTCCAGGGTGCTGGATGCCAGCAGGAAACGCTGCACTTCAGTCGACTGTCTCTGGTACACTTCCTGCGTCAGATAGCCAAAGACGTCTCGTCGGGACAGCGCCAGCACGCTCTTGCATGAATCGCCAGCACGCAATCCATAGGTGCTGATCAGGATTCCAATGACCCACCCCTCAGTGTCGGCCGCCAGCTCCTCGGCCTCTTCGTCCGAAAGACGAATGCCGTGCCGCACGGCGAGCAACTCCTTCACTTCCGCGGGAGTGAAAGACAGGTGCGTCGTGCCCAGGGTTGCCACTCGCTGCCGCAGAGCCAGCTTGGACACGGCCGGGAGTTCGACGGGGGTACGGCTCGTCACCAGGATGTGACAGTTCTCGGGAGCGCGGTCCACGAGGAGGTCGAGAAGCACTCTCGCTTTCTCACTATCCTCGACCAGATGGTAGTCTTCCAGGACAAGGACAAAGTAGTCCGGAATGGCGCTGTACATCTCCCCGGTCAGCGTGCCGACCAGGTGTGAGGCCTCACTGTCGACATCGTCAGCCCGAAGCAGGCAGGATTGCGTTTGCTGACCGAAATCCGGGAACTGGAAACGGATAGAAGACACGATGCCCTCTAGAAGCCGTCTGGGATCCTGGTCCGACGCATCGAGGGAATACCAGCAGACCGGCACGTCAAGCCCACTGGTAAAATCCACGACCAGGGTTGTCTTGCCGTACCCACCTGGTGCGCATATGACCTGCGCGCGCAGGTCGATATGGTCGTGGAGGAGGTCGATCAACCTTTGACGGCAGATGACATCATTCCCTCGCCGGGGAATCAGGAGCTTCGTGGTAGTCCCGATGTTTGCCGCGCCTGCACTCACGGTCATAGGCATCACACCTCCGCCCGTACGTCCCACCAGAAGAGGCACGCGCAGATGTCGCATATTATAGACCCCCCGACGAAGCAAGGCAAGTAGGAGGCGGGCAGGGTGCAGGCCACATGTCAACGCCACACGAAGGTGTACCGCCAGGAATCCGATGTCCGCCCCAGACTGATCGAGGTTCGTCATCGTCGGAAGCACCTTTCGACGTCTCCCTAACGGACCAGGAAGGGCGCTGGCAGTTCATCCACCAACTCCGTCCGGGCGGTACCCGTCGGAGCTCGACGGCGGATTCCGTTGAGATGTCGGCACGGTCTTCCGCCGTCGTTGGCCAGTTTCTGGGACTCTACATACTGGCTGCTATCGTTCCCTTCTTCATCTGACCCTCCCACTGAGTGGTCTGTCCCATTCCGTCACTGCCGCCTTTCGTTTGCCCGTGCCCCGAATGCGGTAAGAGGCTGGTAAGCTATCGTGCTGTAGTATCCCCGTCAGCGCCGGCAGTTGGGACAGGAGGCAGACCTGATCCGCCTCTCCCAAGCTTGACCGCCGCCGAGGAGGATCGATGTGAGAGATCCGCGGAAGGATACACGTAGAGTCCTGGTTATCGACGACGAACCGGGAATCAATGACCTGTGCAGGGTAGTGCTCGAGGGCGATGGATTCGACGTCGACACTGTTCTAAACGGGAGAGATGCTCAGCCGCTAATCGCACAGGATGACGAATACGACGTGTGTCTGGTCGATGTCCGAACGCCGGAGATGACTGGCATGGAGTTCTATCAATGGATACGGGAGGAGCATCCGCAGTTGGCCGACAGAGTCATTTTCACCACTGGAGATACGATGTTTGACGACACCCGGAGCTTCCTGGAACAGTCGGGCAGGCCACTCCTGCCAAAGCCATTCACTCCGAGTGAACTTAGGGGCGCGATACGAGAGGCTCTCGGGAGGTGATTCGGTGGTGACCAGAGAGAAGATACTTGCACCAGGCAGGTCCCCTTTTCCAGCCTCACCACGCACGTCTTGACAGCATCCCGAGAAGCAGCTAGACTCAGGTTCCGGTCATCGACAAGAAGAAAGCGTGATGGGGGCTGGTTGGTGATGGGATTAGTGGTGCAGTGGCGACCCCGAGGGGATTCGAACCCCTGATCTCCACCGTGACAGGGTGGCATGTTAGACCGCTACACTACGGGGCCGGACAGTAAAGCGACCCCTGCGATGGACGCAACGGCCGCCTCCAAAGTCAAGTCTAGCAAGGCGGTAGGGTGCTGTCAAGATGGACAGCGGCGCCGTCGCGATACTGGGGACGCCGCTGTTGTCCGCACGGACTCCACTATGGTATACTAGGTGATTGTGTGCCATGAGGGCCACCAGGGAAGGTGATGGTAACCAAGAACGTATCGAATCGAGAAGAGACCGGCCTCGGCTCCTACGAACTGGTCTTCATCGTCAGGCCGGACGCCAGTGAGGAGCAGCTCGAGGCAACGATCGAAGGTATCAGCCGTTTCATCACCGGCCGCGACGGTATCGTCGACGAGGTCGACCAGTGGGGCAAGAAGCGGCTCGCCTACCCGATACAGCACCACCGTGAGGGCAGTTACGTGCTGACGCGGTTCCAGTTGAGC
>JAZFSU010000030.1:0-4066 GCA_036446335.1 Dehalococcoidia bacterium
CGGGTTGATGACCCTGTGCGGCAGGCGGCGATACATCTCTATGTAGTAAAGGAGCTGCTCCGTCATAGAGCGCTCCATACCGCCGTACTCTCTGGGCCATCCTATTCCCAGCCAGCCTCGATTCGCCCGCCTGCGGATACACTCATCGTAGAGTGTTCGCTCCTCGAGCCGCTCTGCCGAAAGCTCCCGGAGGAACTCAGGCGGGACTTCCTCGTCGAAGAACTCGCGAACCTGCTGTCTGAAGGCCTCCTCTTGCTCAGTCGGTCGGAAGTCCATCGCGCCCTCTGCGTTCGGTGATCACCGCTATCCTTCCGCCACCACGTTGGATGGCAGCCTGTCATTCAGAACCGCTATTGCCTCGCCCACCATCTCATCAACGATCTGCTCCGCGCTCTTTCTTTCTCTGAGCATCCCGACTATCTGCCCGCCGAAGCCGCTTATGTGGTCGGTCATCCTCCCCTTCCTCATCCCCAGCTCGGCGTCGCAGATGAGCAGGGTCTGCAGCGGCATAGGGAGCGGCTTCCTCCCGGTCTTCTCCCAGGCCTCCATGAACCTGTTGTTGATGTACCGCGCGGTCTTGCCGGTGTATATCCTGGTGACCTGTGTGTCGTCCTCGGAAGCCTCGATGATCCTGTCCTTCCAGTGATCGATCTCCCATTGGTCCAGATCGTAAGGGTCCACCCCCATATTGATGACCCAGTCCTTCGGCGAATCAACGCAAGCCTCATGGGCAAGCACAAAGGCGGTGCCCACCCACACCCCGCAGGCCCCCATCGCCAGGGAGGCAACGAGCCCTCTGCCATCACCTACGCCACCGGCGGCTACCACGGGGACCGGGTCGACGGCGTCAACCACCTGGGGAACCAGAGCCAGCGTGCCGATACGGCCCGTGTGGCCCCCGGCTTCATGCCCCTGGGCCACTATGATGTCCGCTCCGGCGCTGGCGACACGCCGGGCGCTCCTGACGTTGCCTACGAGCCCGATCACCTTCATCCCCTGGGCATGCGCTCTGGGCACTATCGCCTCCGGGTTTCCCAGGCCCGACGCGAAGACGGGCACCTGTTCCTCCAATACCGCATCAATTAGGCTTTGGGCCCCCGTAAGGAAGTCCGACTCAATCTCGAGCGGCGGGATTTCCACGTCCGGTATTCCGATCTCCTGCTTCAGCCCATCCATGAAAGCCAGGTCCTCCGCGGGCAAAAAGGCCTTCAGGTCGGAGAGTGAGAACGTCCCGGAGATGGGCGGCAGGTCCAGCTTCGGAAAGAGCAGGTCCACACCGAATGGCTTGCTTGTGAGAGCCCTCGTCTTCCTGATCCAGTCGCGAAGCTGCCCGGCGTTCAGCCCGGCCGCACCAAGCACGCCCAATCCCCCCGCGTTAGACACGGCAGCGACCAGTGTGGGCCCGCATACTCCGCCCATGCCCGCCAGGATGATGGGGTACTCGATGTCGAGTATGTCACACAATTGAGTACGGAGTGTCTTCGACTTGTTGCGACTCACAGGTTCACCGCCTCTATCAGATTGCCTGTACTGCTTGCCTGTACTGCCAGCGTCACCTGGCTCTCATCAGGTCCATCGCCTGGAGGAACTCGTCGTTCCCGCGCAGGGGGGAGAAGTCAACCACCCCGTACAGGGTCCTGAAGTAGACGGACGACCGCCACGCGCCAACCTTGATCTCCCATTCCTTCAGAGCGGGGTCTCTCTGGGCCGCCTCGCGTATTGCGCCGTACTCGATGTTCATGTTCCCGGACGTCCATATCTCGATTACCTCATTGCTGTCGGCGTGTCCCGCAACCGTTCGATAGCACCCCACAAGGTTCCTGCCCCACCTCTTGGCCATCGGTATCATCTCTGTTTCGATTGAGCGCAGGTACTCATCGACCTTCCCCGGCAGAATCCGGGAGAGCGAATAGAGATACATCATAGACCTGTACTTGTCGTCCTGCTTCATCTCCGACAGGGTGGGCGAGAACGGAGCAGGCTCCAGCACCCTTCGCACCCAGTCAGTTCGATAGCGGACAGATTCCAGCCTCCAGTTCTCCATCCAGGGATCCTTGTCGTGGTACTCCTGTATCCGGTCCAGAGCTGCCCAATCATCCAGCTCCCAGAGCGCGAGATGCTCCTTGTACGTGATTCCCACTATGAACAGCCCGGCCAGGCGCAATCCCACCCGGTCAAGGTCAGGCACGTAGTCCGTCTTCATGATATCGTGCAACTCCCCGCCAAACGCCCCGTGCGGAATAATCGTCATGCTTTCGTGCAGATAGAGCATTGTTCCCTCCCCCCGGTTGTTGCGTGCCGCGATACGTTCGGCCTCGCCCCCCTATTTCAGCACCGACCACGCGGCCGGAATCCAGAACGTGTAGCTCCATTCGGTGCGCCAGGCCTGGGCCTTCTCCTCCCACCGCTGAAACGCCTGATCCCTGGACCGGGCCTCGAGTATCTGCCCCCAGTGGGCCCAATTCTTCACTGACCAGAAGCTCCGGACCTCATTCGGCGCCCCGCAGCCGGAGAACCAGCGATAGCATCCCGCCAGCTTCATGCCCCGCGACTCCTCCATGGGCACCAGTTCGTTTTCCATCGCCTCCAGGAACTCATCGACTTTTCCGGGCAGGACCCTGGTCAGCTCCCAGTAGTAGAGGGAGTTCCCAACGAAGTCGCCCGTCTTCTGGCGCTCCCTGATCGTCGCCACAGTGGGAGAGAACGAAACGCCTTCGACCCACTGGCTGTGCCAGTTCTCTCGATACTTCTCCGCCAGCCGCTGCCAAGCCATGCCGTCCCGGTCCGAAAGGGCGTAGGCGCCGCAGGCATCTATGCCCTCGACACCGGCCAGGTACTCCCAGACAAAGATGGCTTCGTTGTAGTGAAAGGCGTTCCTGAAAGCACCCGCGACCGCCACATAGCGTGACCAGCCCGGCACGCAGTACTTGCCGACAGCCTCCACGTACTCATCCACCATCCCGGGTTGAACGATTATGGGCTCATGCAGGTAAATCATGGTCCCGGTCTCCTCCTTTCGCCGAGTCGTCCACCAGCAACCGCCCGGCTGGGTTGATGGTCCGTGCTGTGGTCCTCAGACGCCAAGAGTGTACCATCCGCTCCGTGTGCTGTCCATGCGTAGCACCGCCAACCGCAGCCAATCATTGACACAAGCCCCCAAGCCAAGGAGCAACTCGCCAAGGCCATTGATATCTTCAAGGAATGCAGGGCCGATGGGTGGGTGAGCATGACCGAAGATAGGCTGAAGGCTCTGGCATAGACTACTGGCGAGGGTGGAGGGCTGAAAGCCAAACGTAGGGTGGGTGAAGTGGCAACGGAACCCACCAGGCGTCGCGAACAGACAGTGGTGGGTTTCACTTCGTTGCACCCACCCTACGACTGGCGATGGTGGAAGGTTAGCTGATGGCGTGTCCGAAATGTCACGCTGATAACAGGGGGGAATTGCCAGACCGGGCGCTGCACCTGTATCATTGTTCACCACAGCCTTGAGGATGAATGGTCTCTCATGGCGAGCTGAGATGGGTAATCCTGGGCCAGTATTCTTGACGATACTATGTTGGGGAAACGAGGATGAGAATGGCAGGATTCGTACCGTGGAATAGCCAGCCCCTGGATGAATGGTCAGACAAGCACGCTACAGGGAAATTCATCGATCTTGGCGGCAATTCTACACACTATGTCGAGAAAGGCGAGGGGGAACCAGTTATCCTTGTTCACGGATTCTTCTATGACTCATATATGTGGAACAAAAACATAGATGCCCTGGCCAAGAGATTCAAAGTCTATGCCCTTGATCTCTGGGGATTCGGCTACAGCAGTCGAGATCCTATGGACTATAGCTACCCGCTATATGCTGACCAACTTCTTGGATTCATGGATGCTCTGAACATCCAGAAGGCTTCTCTGGTGGGGCAGTCTATGGGCGGCGGGACCTGTATTCTCTTTGCGGTCCGGCACAGAGATAGAGTCAACAAGATGATCTTGGTGGACCCGGCGGGGATGCCCAATCCTTTGCCCCTACTGGGCAAGATGGCGAACTTGCCCAAGGTGGGGGAGTTTCTGCTTG
>JAZFSU010000031.1:0-6176 GCA_036446335.1 Dehalococcoidia bacterium
CCTTGGCCCTCCCAACGAGAGGTACAACACGATTCTCAAGGTGTATATGCCCGTGTGGATCATCCTGGGGATCGCATCCGCGTGCGCTGTTTCCTTGATCTTCGGCAGGCTGAGGGGGCGCATCAGGCTGGGCTGGACGACGGTGTTGCTCGTGTTCCTGGCGGCAGCTCTGATCCACCCGGTGGCAACCACCACCAGCTGGGCCGGCGGCAGGCACTCCCTCGTCGAGGGCGGCAGGCTAACTCTCGATGGCATGGCATATCTTGAGTCAGCGCACAACGGGGACTATGAAGCCATACAATGGATAAACGAGAATGTGGAGGGGTCTCACGTGATCCTGGAGACACCCGGAACTGTGTATGAATACAGCTCCAGGGTGTCAGCGATGACCGGATTGCCCACGCTGATCGGATGGGGAGGCTGGGAAGTGATGTGGCGAGGGTCCTGGGACATCGTAACCGAGCGAACGCTGGCCACCGACGCCCTCTATCAGACCACGGACGAGGAGGAGGCGAGCGCGCTGCTTGAAGAGTATAATGTCGAGTATGTGTACGTGGGCACACTTGAAAAAGAGCGGTATGAACCGGAAGGCCTGCTGAAGTTCGCCAGCCATCCGGAGACGTACGAACTCGTCTATGAAAACGAGGACGTGCGGCTATACAGGGTGATAGTGCAGTAAGCCTATCCCGCAAGAAGGGCTATGCGGACAGAGGTCTTTGAAGCGATAAGACGCCAATTGTCAGGGCTGCGCGGGCCGGCGGGTCTGGTCTTTCTCATTCTCGGGATTTCCCTGATCGTGCGGCTGCTTCTGGCTTACTTCGGCTCGTACCATGCATTCACGACCAACCCCCTGGACGAGTCGTGGAGCTTGCACATTGACGAGGGAAGCTTCTCGGCGTGGTTCATCACTGCCGCCGAGAGAGGGCTGTCCGCTTTCTACGATTCCACCTGGTCCGACTACCCCCCGTTCAACATCTACATATTCTGGGTCTTCGGGAAGCTGGCCCAGGCCATTGGCCCCGATAGCCTCCCCTTCATTCTCAAGCTCCCCCAGACTTTGTTCGACCTCGCCACAGCCTTCCTCATCTTCGGCTTCCTGCGCCCGAGGGTCTCTCTCAAAGTTGCCCTCGGCCTTACAGCTCTGTATGCCTTCAATCCCGCGACCATCTTCGACCTGTCGGTGTGGGGGCAGATGGACTCCGTCTACACCTTCTTCATGGTCGCATCGCTGATCTCGGTGCTGCGCTCGAGGCACGAGCTTTCAGGGGGGCTGTTTGCCCTCGCCATTCTCACCAAGCCCCAGAGCGTTGTCCTGCTTCCCGTGCTGGCCTACGTGATGCTGAGAAACGGCGGCTGGCAGCGTGCAGTTTCCAGCGGCGCCGTCTTCGGAGCCGTCGTCTTCCTGGTCATCCTCCCCTTCGACTGGGACAACCCTGTGTCGTTCCTGATCGATCGTTACTCCGGATACAGCCTCTATCAGTTCAACAGCATAAACGCCTATAACTTCTGGGCGCTGCTCAGCTTCTGGAAGCCTGACACCGTTCCGCACATGGGCCTGACCTACCAGGTCTGGGGCATAATGGCGTTCCTCGCCTTCGCGGCCGCGATCATGTGGCAGCTGCACCGGAAATACGAGCCGAAAGCGGCCATCTTTGCCGTGTTCCTGCTGATGTTCGGCTTCTTCATGCTCATGACCAGGATGCACGAGCGATACCTCTTTCCCGCATTCGCGCTCCTGGTCCTGGCGTGGCCATCCGGCTCCTCATGGCGTCTCAAGCTGCTTATCTTCGCGGGGCTGACTGCAACGAGCCTTGCCAACCTGGCATACGTACTCTCCGTCCTCAACGCCGACAGGTTCATACCCGAAGGGCACTGGTCGATCTACGTGCTGGTCCCGGCCAATGCGTTACTGTTCATTCTGTCTTTGTGGCACTTCTTTCGGATGCAGCGGCGAGAGCCGTCAGCCACCGGCGCAGTGGCAGTCCCAGGCGTGCCGGATGACATCGAGGAACGTCCCCCACCCAAATGGAAGGACCGAGGCCAGTGGCCGGCGTACACCGTGGCTTTGCTCGCTATCGTCTATTTCTCCGTCTCCGTGTGGAATCTGGGCGACATCCGCTCTCCCACATCAGGCTTTGCTCCCCTGGAGGGCCGGAAAATCATCAACCTGGACATCGGCAGCGAGACCCGTGTAGACAAGGTCTTCATGCTGCTTCAGGACAGGGGCAGTGCGGACATCGACGTCTACTGGGGCTCGCCGGACAACTGGACACTCCAAGGCAGCATAAAGGAGTCGGACCGGCCTCACCAGTGGAAAGAGGTCAACCTGGGACAGGACACCCGATACGTCCGGCTCGACTTCAAGACATCTACGGCGCACATCGGGGAGGTGGCCCTCTGGGGGAACGACCGGAGAATAGCCATTGAAAGGGTCACGAACGCCGACGGACAGGATGCAGGCGCGGAGCTTGTCGACGAGCAAGAGATGGTCGACAGCAACCCGATGAGCCACAAGTCCCGCACCTACTTCGACGAGATATACTTCGTCCAGGCGGCGGAGGACCACCTGCGGCTGGAGGATCCCTCGGAGCGGACTCATCCCCCGATGAGCAAGCTCATCATCGGCGCCGGGATATCGACCTTCGGGCACAACCCCTTCGGCTGGCGCATCATGGGCGTGATCTTCGCCACGCTGATGATCCCCTTGATCTACATGTTCGCCAGCCGCATGTTCGCGTCGCCCAGGGCGGGTCTGATCGCAGCCTTCCTCCTGACGTTCGACTTCATGCACTTCGTTCAGGCACGGCTGGCCACCGGCGAGACCTTCATCCTCTTCTTCGTCATGGCCATGTTCTATTTCTTCTATCGCTACTGGGAAGACCCCTCCAGGGGATCCAGGTTCCTCTTCGTCAGCCTCGAGTTCTTTGGTCTGGGGGTCGCCACCAAGTGGGTGGTCATGTGGGGCTTGGCTGGGATGATGCTGCTACTGATCCTGCGCAAACTGCGCAGGCCTGAGGCAGAGGAGGCAGGGCGGCGGTCACCGGCGATCCTTCTGAGGATCTGGAATCCGGTCCACAGGAACGAGGTCATCGCGCTGGCAGCTGGCGGGGCGGTGGCGGTGGCGATCTACCTGTTGTCCTACATTCCCTATTACCTGGCAGGCCACGGCCTGGGAGACTTCTGGGACCTTCAGTGGTTCGCGTTTGATTTCCACGCCGGCCTGGAGCAGAGTCACCCCTACAGCTCCGAGTGGTGGAGCTGGCCCCTGATGTTGACGCCGCTCTACATGTACCTGGGCTCGTTCGGCGATACCACGGCATACATCGCCTCCATGGGGAATCCGGCCCTCTGGTGGGTGGGCATCCCCGCCATGATCGCTCTCCTCTGGGTTGCAGCGAGGCACAGAAACAGGACAGCTATCTTCATACTGGTCGCCTTTCTGGCCCAGTGGCTCATATTCGCCTCCATCGGACGGGTCCTGTTCATCTATCACTTCTACCCGAACGTCCTGTTCATGATCCTGGCCATCGTCTTCTGGGCCGAATGGCTGTGGAAGCGATATCGCTGGGGCTGGGGCGCCGTGGCCGGATACCTCGCCGTCAACGTCGCCTCCTTCGTCTTCCTGTTCCCCGTGATCTCCGGATACCCCATGTCCCAGGGATACTGGGACTCCCTCAGGTGGGTTGTCGACTGGGTGACGCGAGGGTGGCTCTGATCGGCCGCGCACGCCGTTCCAGGATTGGCGAGGATATGATCTTTGCCGGCGCAGTGGTCACAGCAAGGAGGAGATGCCACGCATAGGATCTGGTCAAGGTTGACGGGACTGGGCTGGAAATGGCGGCTGTTGCTGCTCGCCCTTGTCGTTGTCATCGGTGTCGTCGTGGTAGCGCCGAGCGTATATTACCTGTTGCGGGCGCGGGATGCTCCTGACTACGGCGACATACTGCCCAAGGCAACAATGACGTATCAGGTGAGCTACGACAGCGGGGATGGACTTGTGAACGAGAGCACGTACACCCTGAAGGTAACAGAGACCGACGTAGCCATTGGCTCGGATACCGGCTACTACACGGTGACGGAAATGGACCCACTGCCGGAGCGGAAGGTCAACGCCATCATAGTCGGTACCACGAAAGTCACTTTGGCAGCCGACGAGATATGGCGGAGCCAGAAAGACCTTCGTATCATCCGTCAGGATGCAATGCAGGTCAACTTGCCGATAGTCAACTCAGTGACTACGGAGAAGACGTATTCGGCCTATAGTGGTCGCCCGGATTGGCCCTTCAGTCTTGGCGACAGCTGGACCTACGAGGTATTCTACGATCCCGACACGTACTTGCAGCCCAAGTGGACCGACACTTTCCGCGCGGAAGTGGTTGCGGATGACGAAGTTGTTGTCGCCGCGGATGTGGAGTACAGATGTTTCAAGGTCGTCCATACGCTGGTCGATACGGAAAACGGCACCCCTGCCGGCGGCGGGGTAGGCTCCACCCGCATCGAGTACTGGGCGAACAATGGGAGGTCTATCGCCCCGCTCAAGATAGAGAGCACTGTCCATTTCATCGGCACAGAGTCCATGATCATGGTGGACGCCGATCCACAGCCAGGGTCGTGGCAGCCGGCTGAATGATGAGGTACAGCGGGCAGAATGGAGAGGGAACGCGACAAGATCCGATCTGGTCGCTACCAAGATAGCGGAGGGCAAACAGCGCGGCCTCGAAGGGCAGCAAGTTCACCGACTGACTCCGCCTCCTCTCCCTTGAAGGGAGAGGACATGGTGCCTGTCCTGAGCCTGTCGAAGGATGAGGGTGCTGACACAAGGCTCCGTCTTGATTTCCAGCTTCCGGGCATCTCTGTCGGCGCTAGCTCAGAACTTTCCGCGCCAGAAAGCCGGCTAGTGCTGATTCATCGCCCACATCACCTCGAAGTTGTCCCTGCCATAGTGCTCGATAATAGAAATTCACCGCCCAGGGCACCGCGAAGTTGCGGCGTACCACCCCAACCCTCCCCCAAATCGAGCGGAGGCCATAGAGTTCACACCGAGCCCAGTCACGTCCCTTTTGCAGCGTCTCTCGCGACATCTTATTGGGCTCAAACACGACGTTGGAGTCATACTGGGACCAGTCCTTGGTGAGTATTCGACCAGCCTTGTCCAATGATTCATGGAGGGCAGTGCCGGGATATGGCACGGGCCAGGCGAACTGGGCGCTCTCCAGCCGCACTCTCTGGGAGAAGCGCACGGTGCGCTGGAAAATACCTTCATCGTCTTCATCCAGGCCAACGATGAACAAGCCATGGACGGCGATACCGTGAGAGTGAATCTTCTTGACTACATTCTCGTATTCGTCCGCCACGTTGATCTTCTTGCCCACTGCCGCCAGACTGGCTGCGGTTAGCGACTCAAAGCCGATCGCCAGGTAGATGCAGCCGCTGGCAGCTGCCAATCTGAGCAGCTCGTCATCTCTCGCTATCGTGACTGAGGCCTGGCCGATCCACTTGATCTTGTAGGGGATAAGGGCACGAAAGAGTTCCTTGGCGAACTTCGGGTTGCCCACAATATTGTCGTCAACGAAAAAGACGAATCTCCTGTCCTCTAATGCCTCAACCTCCGTGATGACTTCTTCTACAGGGCGGCAGCGATAAGTATGGCCGAAGAAAGAGGTAACTGAGCAGAAAGAGCAGGAATAGGGGCAGCCCCTGCTGGTTGAGACCGTGTGCCGGGCGACGTACGCCCCTGGAGTGAACAAGTCTCGACGGGGGACAGGCAAGCCGAGCAAGCTGGGTCGCTCAGGCTGCCTGTACACCCGTTGCAGTTTTTGGGCCTTGAAATCCTCGATCAAACCCGGCCAGATCCCCTCGGCTTCCCCGATGACCACAGCGTCGGAATGCCGGCTTGCTTCTTCTTCCATGACGCTGGGATGAATACCCCCTAAGACAACCTTCACCCCTCTAGCCCGGAAGGTATCGGCGATCTCGTAGGCGCGTTGCGCCGTGATAGTCATTGCCGTGATCCCCACCAGGTCGGGTTCCTCATAGAAATCAATAGGTGTGATATTCTCGTCGACCAGGGAGACGTCGACCTCCGGAGGAGTTAGCGCAGCGACCATTGCCAGCCCCAGGGGTGGGGCCAGGACCTTCCTTCGCTTTCGGATGCTCTCTTGTGTTGATGGGACAAT
>JAZFSU010000032.1:0-13065 GCA_036446335.1 Dehalococcoidia bacterium
AGGATCTTGTGGTCCACGTCATCCAGCCCGATTGAATCCACCTCGAGTCTCTCCAGCGCCTCCAGAGCAACCTTCTCGGTGATCACGCCCTGGGCCATTACCTCGGCATAGTCCCTAACCCGCTTGAGAAGGCGGTTGGCCACCCGCGGCGTACCCCGAGCACGCTTGGCGATCTCCTTCAGCCCGGCTTCCTCGGCCTGGAGGCCGAGCAGGCGAGCGGATCTTGCCAGAATGATCTGGGAAGCTTCCTCATCGTAGAAATCCAGCCGGTATACAGATCCGAACCTGTCCCGCAACGGCGCGCTCAACATCGCGAAGCGCGTGGTCGCGCCTACGAGCGTGAAGCGAGGAAGGTTCAGCCTGAGACTCCTGGCCCCGGGCCCCTTACCGATGACAATGTCAAGAGCGAAGTCCTCCATCACGGGATAGAGAACCTCCTCCACCACCCTGCTTAGGCGGTGGATCTCGTCGATAAACAGGACATCGCCCTTGCTAAGATTCGTGATAATGGCGGCAAGGTCGCCGGGGCGCTCGATAGCAGGGCCGGAGGTGATCCTGGTGTTCACCCCCATCTCAGCAGAGATCACATAGGCCAAAGTAGTCTTGCCAAGCCCCGGCGGGCCGTAGAAGAGCGTGTGGTCCAGAGTCTCCTCCCGGCCACGAGCCGCGGCCATAGCTATGTTCAAGTTGTCCTTGACCTTATCCTGGCCAATGAAATCGGCGAGCACCCTCGGCCGCAGGCCCTTGTCCAGTGCCGCATCCTCTTCCTTTGGCTTGGCCGAAATAATGCGTTCAGTCGCTCCCATAGCTGCTAACTCTGCCCCATTATATCAGATCGGTGCCCCGTGCAGATATCACCAGGCCTCGCGATCATTCCGACGCTTCGCCCACGTTCGCCCCACAATTGACACCCCAAAGCGGATGGGATACACTTTTTCCGGCAGGCCAATCACCGAGGGGGAAGGAGCACACATACAAATGGAGACCAGCAAGAACAAGGCGGAGTGGCAAGAAAAGGTGCTGCGGCCATCGGTACAGCGCTTTCCCGAACGAGAGGAACGGTTCCTGACCACCTCCGGCATTGAGATCGATGACATATATACCCCCGAAGACGGGCAAGGGCTTGACTACAACCAGCAACTGGGCTACCCGGGGGAGTTCCCTTTCACCAGGGGAGTGCAGCCAACCATGTACCGTGGCCGAATGTGGACGATGCGCCAGTATGCCGGATTCGCTTCGGCCGAGGCGACCAACAAACGCTATCACTATCTACTGGAGCAGGGCCAGACAGGGTTGAGCGTGGCCTTCGACCTCCCCACCCAGATCGGCTACGACTCGGACAGTTCCTATGCGCAGGGTGAGGTGGGGAAAGTAGGAGTGCCAATATCCAGCCTCGAAGACATGGAAACCCTCTTCGAAGGAATACCGCTGGGCAAAGTCAGCACCTCGATGACCATCAATTCCACCGCCCCGGTCCTGCTGGCGATGTACATAGCGGTGGGCAAGAAACAGGGAGCCGATCCCGCGAAACTGAACGGCACGATCCAAAACGATGTTCTGAAGGAGTACGTCGCGCGAGGCACCTACATCTTCCCGCCCAGACCATCGATGAGGCTGACCACCGACATCTTCCACTATTGCGCCGGGAACCTTCCGCAGTGGAATACCATCAGCATCAGCGGCTACCACATCCGGGAGGCAGGCGCGACGGCGGCACAGGAAATAGCCTTCACTCTGGCCGATGGGATCGCATATGTGCAGGCGGCCATTGATGCTGGCCTGAACGTAGACAAATTCGCCGGCAGGCTTTCGTTCTTCTTCGCCGCCTACACCAACCTGCTGGAAGAGGTTGCCAAGTTCAGGGCAGCCAGACGGCTTTGGGCAAGCATAGTGAAGGAGAGATTTGGCGCCACCGACCCGCGTTCCATGATGCTGCGATTCCACACGCAGACCTGCGGGCATACTCTGACCGCGCAGCAGCCGGACAACAACATCGTGAGGACTGCCATCCAGGCACTGGCAGCCGTTCTGGGAGGCACTCAGTCACTCCACACCAACTCCCGCGACGAGGCATATTCCATACCCAGCGAGGACGCCGTGACGACGGCGCTGCGCACACAGCAGATTCTGGCCTATGAGAGTGGAGTCGCCGACTGTACCGATCCACTGGGTGGCTCCTATCTCGTGGAGCAGCTCACGGACGCCCTGGAAGGCGAGGCCAGGAAGTACATCGACCGGATAGACGAGATGGGCGGTGCCCTGGCCGCCATAGAACAGGGCTTCCAACAGAGAGAGATCCAGGAAAGCTCCTACCGCACCCAGAAGGACATCGAAGCGGCCAGGAAGGTAGTGGTGGGAGTCAACAAGTTCGTCTCCCCCTACCCCGAGATAACAGGGCTCCTCAGGGTCGACCCCAAAGAGGCCGAGAAGCAGATGCAGCGACTAGAGTCACTGCGAAGCAGGAGGGACAGCGACAAAGTGTCTCAGGCATTGGATGGGCTAAAGGCGGCCGCAAACGGCACCGACAACACCATGCCGGCGGTCATTGCCTGCGTCGAGGCCTACGCAACGCTGGGGGAGATCTGCGACATCCTCCGAGGGGTGTTCGGTGAGCAACAGGAGATCCTCGTAATCTAGGCCAACGTCCGGCAAATGTGCCGGGATCACATACGGAGGAGATAATGATCAAGAAAGTTGACCACGTGTCGATTGCGGTCAAGAACCTCGATGAGGGGCTGAAGACCTATGAGAACTTGCTCGGGATCAAACACTCGCACGTGGAGGAAGTCCCCGACCAGGGCATAAAGGCCGCGATGATCAAAGTAGGCGACATAGAGATCGAGTTGATAGAGCCGACCAATCCGGAGAGCGGCGTAGGCAAGTTCCTCGAGAAGAAAGGCGAGGGAATTCACCACATTTGCTTCGAGGTCGATGATGTCGACAAGGAGCTGGATTCACTCGCTGCCAGGGGCGTCGATCTCATCGACAAGCAGGGCCGCAAAGGACTGGCAGGCAAGATCGGATTCATCCATCCCAAGTCAACCAGGGGAGTGCTCGTCGAGCTGGCCCAGAAGGTCTGAGAGGCAAAGGTGATCAAGGGAGTCAGCTTCGTCGGCATCGCAGTCAAGGATATCGAGGACGCGACGCGGCTGTACGCCGAAATGTTTGGTCTCGAGCCGTGGGATCAGGGGGTGATGGATATGCCCGGCGTAAAGGCTGTTATGTTGCCGCTGGGCGGTTGCTCCATCGAGCTCCTGCAGCCCACGGCGAGTCCGGATGACCCGGTGGGCGGCGACCTAGCGCGGTGGCTGGACAAGCAAGGCGAAGGGTTCTGCCGCCTCGGTCTCTGGGTTGATGACCTGGACGGAGAAACCAGGCGTCTCGAGGACGCAGGAGTGCACGTGATCGGCACGGGAGAGTATGGAAGGATCGGCGAGGAACTGGGTGCCAGGATGGCCTTTGTACACCCCAGGTCCGCTTTCGGCGTGTTGATCGAACTCGATCAACAAATGTAGGAGAGGACTGTTTGCCATGGCAGATGAACAGACGGTCAGGGTTCTTGTAGCCAAGCCCGGCCTCGATGGGCATGATCGAGGTGCCAAGGTGGTAGCGCGCGCGTTGCGCGATTCCGGGATGGAGGTCATCTATACCGGGCTTCGCCAGACACCGGAAATGATTGCACAGAGCGCCCTGCAGGAGGACGTAGACGTCGTCGGCGTGAGCATCCTGTCCGGCGCCCATCTTGAGCTGTTCCCGCGCATAATGAGTCAGCTCAAGGAGAAGGGCCTCGAACACACCATCGTCCTGGCCGGCGGCATCATTCCCGAAGAGGACCACGAGGCACTGCGCCAAATGGGAGTGCAGGGCATATTCGGCCCGGGGACTTCCACGACCGACATAGCCGATTTTGTCAGGAGCACTGTGAGCGAGAAAAGAGCAACATAGGGCAACGTCTTCAGCCGACGGGCAAGGGGGAAGTGGGCCATGTCAGGACATTCGAAATGGTCGTCGATCAAGCACCAGAAAGGCGTGACGGACGCGAAGCGAGGCCAGCTTTTCACAAAGCTGGGCAGAGAGATCACGGTCGCAGCGCGCAAGGGAGACCCCGATCCGCAGTCCAACGCCCCTCTACGGCTGGCAGTCCAGAGGGCAAGAGACAACAACATGCCCATGGACAACATAGAGCGCGCCATCAAGCGTGGCACCGGCGGCTCGGACGCCACCGCCCTCGTGGAGATGACCCTGGAGGGCTACGGACCCGGAGGCAGTGCGATCTTGGTGCAAGCACTGACTGACAACCGAAACAGGACCATCACAGACGTGCGCACTGCCTTCACCCGCAACAGCAGCAGCCTTGGTGAAAACGGCTGTGTGACCTGGATGTTCGAGCCGAAAGGCGTGATCACCGTCGACAGCGAAAAGGTGGACACCGAGGAACTGGCCCTGTTCGCCATCGATGCTGGTGCCGACGACGTCAAGATCGAAGATGCTGCAGTGGAGATCCATACGCAGCCCCACGACATGGAGGCGGTACGAAAAGCCCTGGAGGCCAAGGGGGTAGCCGTCACGTCAGCTGAGCTTCTGCAGGTCCCGCAGAACTTGATACAACTTGATGAGAAGTGTGCACTTCAGTCGCTCAAGCTCCTGGAGAAGCTGGAGGAACTCGACGATGTGCAGCACGTGTTCACCAACGCCGATTTCCCTGACGAGGTCGTGGAGAAATACCAGGAGTGACGGTGCCACAATGCCAACCCGTGTACTGGGTATTGACCCAGGTATTGCGATGATGGGATACGGCCTTATCGAGGACAACAACGGCAAACTCGAAGCGGTCGAATACGGTTGCCTGTCCACCCCGGCGAAGCAGGCTATGCCTGAAAGGCTGCGGACCCTCTATCGGGGCCTCACAGACATCATCGAGCAGCACCGACCTTCAGAAGTCGTCGTGGAGCTGTTCGTGGCGCGAAACCTCAGGACGGCGTTGACGGTCGGGCAGGCCAGAGGGATAGCAATCCTCGCTGCTGCCAACAAAGATATCCCGGTCTACGAGTACACACCTCTAGAGGTGAAGCAGCGAGTATGCGGATACGGTCGCGGAGACAAGAGGCAAATTCAGGAGATGGTGAAGATCCAGCTTGGGCTCCAGTCCATTCCGGAGCCGGACGACGCGGCTGATGCTCTGGCAGCAGCCATCTGCCACCTGAGCGTCTCGCATCTCTCCGAAATGATTGCCCGCGGCCGATAGACCAGCCGGGTCTCCCGGAGAATCGAGTTTCGATGGTAATCGCTGGTATCGAAGGCATCCTGAAATCGCGGGGCAACGACCACGTAGTTGTCGATGTCGGAGGAATAAGCTTTCGCATCCATGCGCCTACTTCCACTTTGAGCCTCCTGGGTGCGTCAGGCCAGAGAGTGCAGCTCCAGACACATCTCCAGGTAAGGGAGGACAGCCTGACACTCTACGGCTTCGCCACCACCGACGAGTTGAGGCTATTTGAACTGCTTGTGAGCGTATCCGGCGTCGGGCCCAAAGTCGCCCTGGCAATTCTATCGGCCCTTACCCCGGAGCAATTCGTGCTTGCAGTATCCACGGGCAACGGTGATCTGCTCACCTCAATTACGGGGGTAGGCAAGAAAACCGCGGCTCGCATACTCCTTGAGCTCAGAGGCAAGTTCGAGGAAGCGCCCGCAGATATCCCGCACCCACACGAGGACGTGAGATCAGCATTGATCAGCCTGGGATACTCAGCAGCAGAGGCGTTGTCCGCCATCGCCACTATTCCGAGCTCGCCTGACCTCACTCTCGAAGACCGGATAATGCTGGCCCTGAAATACTTCGCCAAGGTCGGCTAGCAGAACGCTCAAAAGTGTTCGGTGACCCAGGTGAAACCCCACCCACCCAATGAGGCGACGCCGATATTCATCAATGTCTTACCCAAGAAGCATATAACTAGGAATCTCCACAGGGGGAACTTCAGAATCCCGGCGACAGCTCCCGCCAGGTCAAAGAACGGATTGGGCACGAGCGAGAAGAAGAAGATGACTATCAGACCTCTGCGCTTCATCCACTGCTCGAGTCGCTGGTAGACTCTGCTGTTCTCGACTACCACCTGCCCGCTGTACCCTGCCATGTATCCCGTGATCTCCCCCAGGGCCGCACCACCCCCTGCAGCCAGCCCAACCAGCACAGGGTTGTAGGCAGACCCGAGGGCAGCGATCAAAACGATACCGGGAACCGGCAGAATCACGGTCGCTGCTGCGATCAGGGAAATCAGGAAGGCACCCAGATAGCCGTAGCCCTGAAGGTCCGTGATCTGGCCGCGATAGATGAAGACGCACGAGGTTATGCCCACGACGACGAGGAGGATCAGCACGCGCAGAAAGAGCTTTCGGGACAGGAAGCGTCCCTTGCCAGCCTTGCCCCGCTGCTCGCCCGCCTGAGTTGCGGCTGGTCCCTTGCTGCCGGGGACATCGACCGAAGGGTTGTCGCCATCCATGGGCCCACCACCAATCTTACCGCGGTCATTATGTCCCATGCCGACAATCGGAGCCCCCACGCTCGGGAGCCTTCGAAGCTTTCGCCGGTCGCCACGAGCACTGGAGCAGACGCACTCCTGACCCTTCAGTGAACAGAGGAACGGTGATCGCCGCCCATGGCCAAGGCGGGACGAAGCGGGTCACTCTTTGGCAAGAACGCCGATCGAAGCCACTCTGTCGCCCGACTCAACTCGCATGACCGTCACTCCCTGTGTATCCCTACCCTGAACGGTGATGCCATCAACTCCCGTGCGAATTATGATTCCATTGGCCGAAATGAGCATCAATTCCTGCGTTGGGTAAACCAAGCGCGCAGCCACGACCCTGCCCTTCTTGGACATCACCTTGAACGTTCGCACCCCGCTTCCACCGCGCTTCTGCGAGGGGTACTTGCTGAGCAGCGTGCGTTTCCCGAAACCGTTGGAGGTTATCACGAAGAGATAAGCCTCAGGGTCTACAACCTCCATCCCGACAACCGCGTCGCCGGGCGCCAATCGGAGGCCGCGCACTCCGCCGCTCGTTCGAGAAGCGAGACGCAACTCAGGGACAGTGAACTTGATAGACTGGCCTCTTTCGCTGACAAGGATAACCTGATCACCTGCCCCCGCCACCCTGGCCGCTATGAGATCGTCGCCTTGCTCCAAGTCCATAGCGATGAGTCCGCTCGACCGAACTGACGAGAACTCGGACAGCTTTGTCTTCTTTACTTCCCCTTTTCGCGTTGCGACCACGAGATATCGGTCCTGATCGAAACTGGGCACGCAAAGGACTTCCGTGACCTTCTCCTTGGCATCGGCGGAGATCAGATTAACAACGGGAAGCCCCTTGGCCAGCCGGGTGCTTTCCCTCGGAATATCGTAGCACTTGAGCCGGAATACCCGGCCTCGATCCGTAAAGAACAGCAGGTTATGATGGGTGCTGGCAACCAGTATCTGCCTGACGGCGTCCGCATCCCTGGTCGCCATTCCTGCGATGCCCCTTCCACCTCTGTGCTGCTGTCGATAGGTGTCAGTGGGTACCCTCTTGATATAGCCCCTGTTGCTCAGAGTGACGACCATTGACTGTTTTGGTATGAGGTCATCATCCGTGAAATCCATGCTCTCTTCGTCACTGATCTCCGTGCGCCTGGCATCACTGTACTTCGACTTAAGTTCGCCGACGTCTTCCTTGATCAGGGAATCGATCTTCCTCGGGTTGGCCAGAAGGTCCTCGAGGTAGGCGATCGTCTTCACCACCTCGGCATACTCATCGTCAATCTTCTTTCGCTCCAGAGCGGCCAGCCGTCGCAGCTGCATCTCCAGGATCGCTTGAGCTTGGACCTCGGAGAGTGCGAACCCCTCCATCAAGTTGTTGCGAGCCTCCTCCACCGTCTGTGAGCTCCGAATTGTGGCGATTATCTCGTCCAGACGATCAAGGGCCAACTTGAAGCCCTCAAGTATGTGGGCCCTCTCATTCGCCCGCTGAAGGTCGAATTGCGACCTGCGTGTGATCACCTGCCGGCGGAAGGCGATGTAGTGAAGCAAGGCCCCCTTGAGAGTCACCACTTTTGGCTGGCCATCGACGAGGGCCAGCATGTTGGCGAAGTACGACGTCCGCATCGAGGTATGCTTGTACAGGTTGTTCAGCACCTGCTGGGCATGACCCTCCCGCTTCAGTTCGACCACTATGCGCATGCCCTCCCGATCGGACTCGTCACGCACCTCAGCAATGCCATCGATTTTCTTGTTCCTGACCAAGTCGGCAATCTTCTCGACAAGCGTCGCCTTGTTCGTCTGGTAGGGCAACTCAGTGACAACTATCCGGTATCTGCCCCCCTTCGTTGCCTCCTCCACATGAGTCACCGCACTGACCACCATCCTGCCATGGCCGGTGGCATAGGCGTTCCTGATCCCTTCCCTCCCCTCGAGGAGCCCCCCTGTGGGAAAGTCCGGTCCCGGGATCAATTTGATGAGCTCATCCACAGTAGCCTCAGGGTCATCGATGAGACAGGAAATACCATCGCACAGTTCCCCGAGGTTGTGCGGCGGGATGGTGGTTGCCATGCCAACTGCAATCCCTGAGGCACCATTCAGCAGCAATCCGGGCAGTCTCGCCGGAAGAACCAGCGGCTCCTTGAGGCTGTCATCGAAGTTCGGGGCGAAATCGACCGTGTTCTTGTCAATATCCGGAAGCATCTCCTCAGCCACGCGAGCCAAGCGAGCCTCCGTATATCTCATCGCTGCTGGGGGATCATTGTCTATGCTGCCAAAGTTGCCTTGGCCATCGACCAGCATGTACCGCATCGAGAAGTTCTGCGCCATTCGCACCATGGCGTCATAGACAGCGGTATCTCCATGCGGATGATATTTCCCCAGCACCTCTCCCACAATACGAGCGCTCTTCTTGTATGGAGTCTGGGGCCTGAGCCCCATATCGTTCATGGCGTAGAGAATGCGTCGCTGCACGGGCTTAAGACCGTCTCGGACGTCGGGAAGAGCTCGAGAGACTATGACGCTCATGGCATAGTCGAGATACGAGCCTCTGATCTCGTCCTCGATCTTGACCGATCTTACCGTCCCTATGTCCATCAAACAGTCACTCCAATGCACCCAGGATCACATTTCAGCCCGCGGCACAGACAACAGTGTATCACGCGCTGTACCCATCGTCAAAGGAGGAAAGCCGAGGCTTTCGCTTCAGCTTTCCTCCTGTCCGGCCTTGACCGCGACGCCCACTATCCCTCTTCTATCGCATCGTCCTCTGCATCTTCATCCTCCGCCAGAGCGACACCCTTCCCAGCCCCGGAAGACTCCTTCCTCTGCGGCTCCCCTGTTCCCCACTCCTCAGCTGGTTCATCGTCACCAGAGTCCTCATCGTCCTCCAATTCGTACTTGAGTACGCTATCCTTGACGTACGACCTGAACTCATCCGGGGCTCTAACCGGAAAGGAGATCCGCCCGGCCTGACTGGGATGCTGGAACACCTCTTTTATCATCACTCTTCCTGTGTCTTCTCCGATGCTGGCTATGGCCGCCGCATATTCATTGCCACCCTCTATCAGCTTGATGAGCCGCAACCCAAGTCTCGGCTCGACTTCGCCAAGGTACTCCCCATCCGGGCTCTCCACCAGCAATCGCTGTCCTTCAGGCTTGAGATGGGCCGGGTCGCCGGCCGTCATTTTAGCCAGTACTTCCTTGGACGCAAGATGATCGAGTTCAGCCACATCGGCCTTGCCCGTCTCCTCAATGAATAGATGGGAGCTGACGCCCTTTCTCTCTTTGGGCGGGGAGTCATCATCCTTGAGATGAGACAGACGATCAAAGTTCTTCCTGGCTATCGCATTGCTGGGCTCGACCTTGAGAGCATGCCCGTAGGCTTCCCTGGCCTCAGAATACAGGCCAAGCTGAGTCAACGCCTTTCCCAGCCGATTGAAGGCATCCGCATCACCAGGGAACGCCTCGATAATGCTCTTGTTTACGGCGACGGCCTCTTCCCACCGGCTCTGCATCGCCAGCGCAATGGCCTCGTTCGTGCGGTGCCGCTTCACTCTTGCCTTGTCACTTAACTGATTGAATACCATCTTCTACCTCGGAGCACATTTGGGCTCAATCTCAACCTGTGGGATTCTAACCACTTTCGAGGACATTTGCAAGAGACAAAACCTGGCTTTTCAGACCAGCTTTTGCCAGCGTCAGTGAGACCGTGCCTCCACGGATCATTGACAGGCGGATCTAGGGCACACTCACACATAGCATCTGCCTCGCTTGCCAGGTACAAGCGCCGGGTTTATAATCGGTCAGTAATGACTCGGATTGGACTCACCTGGGAAACAAGCTGTGGCGGGCTCAGCCTCGAGGAGGCAATCACGAGGAGGAGATCCGTGCGAGAGTTCTCGGGTGAGCCGATGTCGTTAGCGGAACTGTCGCACCTCCTACGTTTCTCGGCCGGTATCACTGAGGAAGACGTGAGCTGAGAGCTGCACCCTCTGCAGGGGCCACCTATCGAATCGAGCTCTACCTCGTCGCAGTGGGCAAGGTCCCGCTAGGGCACATGCCCAGCTAGGCCCGAGGCTCCAGGCACCTGAGAAGCAGCAGACTCCCTGGGAGAACCGATTCCAACCCGGATTGGAGAAAAAGACATGAATCTGCAAGCCTTTATACGCGACGTGCCGGACTTCCCCAAGAAGGGGATCATCTTCAAGGACATTACTCCCTTGCTCCAGAATGCGGCAGCCTTCAAACATACAATCGACGTCCTGACCGAAAGATATCGTGATAAAAGAGTCGATGTTGTAGTCGCCGCCGAGGCAAGGGGCTTCATTATTGGCGCTCCGCTGGCCTATAATCTCGGCGCTGGCTTTGTTCCCGTGCGCAAACCCGCAAAACTTCCGGCGGAGTGCATCAGCGCAGAGTACGCCCTTGAGTACGGCGTAGACTCCCTGCACATGCACTCGGACGCCATCCTGCCCGGACAAAGAGTGCTGGTAATTGACGACCTCCTGGCAACAGGAGGCACGGTTGCAGCCAAGATAGCGCTTGTCGAGAAACTCGGCGGTCAGGTCATCAGCCTCGCGTTCCTCATAGAGCTGACGTTTCTAAACGGAAGAGAAGCGCTGAAGGACTATGAGGTCGTATCCCTGATCCAGTATTAGGCCACCCCAAGGAGCGATGTGGGAGGGGACGATTGGACCGAGCAGATGCGATGAGCGGCAAGAGAGACAAGCCAATGCCGGGTATCGCGCTCAGAGGAGGGAGCCAGGTTAGTTGAAGGATTTCAAGATCATCGAGTGGCTGGGCGACAGGATAAGGATCATCGATCAGACCAAGCTGCCTCACGAGGAGGTCTTCCCCGAGTTGCGCGACTACCGTGAAGTGGCCGACGCAATTAAGGAACTGCGCATTCGCGGTGCGCCGGACATCGGGGTAGCTGCCGCGTACGGTCACGCTCTGGGCGCGCACCAGATCGACGCCAGCACCAGGGACGAGTTCCTGGCCGAGCTGCGCCATGTCAGCGAAACCCTGGCGTCATCACGACCGACAGCGGTCAACCTCTTCTGGGCCCTCGAGCGGATGAACCACGTAGCTATGGGTGATGGCGGAGTGCCGCAAATCAAGGCCGCTCTCCTCGCGGAGGCCCAGCGAATAGAGGAGGAAAACGACAAGGCCAATCGCCGTCTCAGCGAGTTCGGAGCGGAACTGATCCAGGACGGATTCACCGTACTGACCCACTGCAACGCCGGCTCGCTGGCCACCGCAGCCTACGGCACAGCGTTGGGCGTGATCAAGATGGCCAAGGAGCAGGGCAAGAGAGTGCAGGTGTACGCAGACGAGACCCGGCCTCTCCTGCAAGGTGCGAGGCTCACGACATGGGAGTTGCTGAAGGATGAGATACCGGTAACACTGAT
Source organism: Dehalococcoidia bacterium (assembly GCA_036446335.1). GTDB lineage: Bacteria > Chloroflexota > Dehalococcoidia > SZUA-161 > SZUA-161 > JAZFSU01. The sequence goes on from JAZFSU010000032.1 coordinate 11,921, forward strand.
CACCGACAGCATGGCGGGGCACTTCATGAAGAAGGGGGACATCGACTGCGTGGTCGTGGGAGCCGACCGCATCGCGGCCAACGGTGACGTGGCCAACAAGATCGGCACGTATTCGGTGGCGGTTCTGGCCAAGGAGAACAGTGTCCCGTTCTACGTCGCCGCACCGGTCAGCACCATCGACCTCTCGCTGTCATCCGGAGCGGACATTCCGATAGAGGAGCGAAGCCCTCAAGAGGTCACCCATGTGCTGGGGATCAGGATAGCCCCTGAAGGGGTAAAAGTAGCCAACCCCGCCTTCGACGTCACTCCCCACGGTTACGTGACGGCCATAATCACCGAGGCAGGCGTGTTCAGAGAGCCCTACGAGGAGGGGCTAAAAGGAACGGCGCAGCCCTAGCCAATGAGCGAGCGCCCAGAGGGCGGGCGGCCACCACCCACCGTGTAGCGTCGCCACTCCGGTAGCGACGGCCAATGAGCGTCCTCACGGGAGCGAGAACGCTACGAATGCGGCGGAGTCCGTCGCGAGGCAGATGTAGACGTCATACGCAGGACAAGCGACAGTAGGATGAAAGAAAGAGTGGATTCCAAGCCCCGTAGCGTCGCCACTCCGGTGGCGACGGCCAATAAGCGTCCTCACGGGAGCGAGAACGCTGCGGATGCGGGAGCGTGCCCAGATGCAGCCGACGCCCCATCGTACAGGACATGGGGCAAGCGCAGGTCTCTCCGGCTCAAGGGCTTCGACTACTCGTCGCCGTGGACCGTCTACCATCTGACACTCTGTGCAGCCGAGAGGGAGAACACCTTCACCAAGCGTCCAGCCAATCTTGTGGTCATCGACGCCCTCAAGAACGCAGCCAGACTCTATGGCTACGAGTTGATCGCCTATTGTCTCATGCCAGACCACCTGCACATTCTGGTTCAAGCAGGAGAGAGTCCAAAGGACCTGAGGCAATTCGTTCGAGGGTTCAAGTCCTATTGCACCACCATCACTCGTAGCGTCGCCACTCCGGTGGCGACGAACTCAAGGTTGTGGCAAAGGGGTTTCTACGAGCACACCTTGCGAAAAGAAGAGGACATCGAGGGTGTTGCCGAGTATATATCTCAACAATCCCGTGAGGAAGGGCCTGACATCGGTTCAGGGCCAA
>JAZFSU010000033.1:0-2955 GCA_036446335.1 Dehalococcoidia bacterium
ACATGTACTGCAGCCGGGTTTGTTGCGATCAGGCGATCAAGAATGCTATCAAGCTCAGGGACAGCAACCCGGAGACTGAGGTCTACGTTCTCTATCGTGACATTCGTACCTACGCGATGAAGGAACTGAAATACAGAGAGGCCAGGGACAAGGGGGTAACGTTCATACGCTTCGACCCCGAGATGAAACCTGAGGTCGGTGAGGACGGCGGCAAGCTGAATGTGAAGGTCTTCGATTCGGTCCTCGGCACTCACATTTTGCTGCAGCCCGATATTCTTGCTCTGAGCAGCGCGATAAGGCCCCAACCTGATGCTGAGGAGTTCTCCAGCAGGTTGAAGCTGCCGCTGACGCAGGATGGGTTCTACATGGAAGCTCATATGAAGCTGCGTCCTCTGGACTTTGTTAACGAAGGGATGTACCTCTGCGGGCTTGCTCACGCTCCCAAGTCGATTTCGGAATGCATTGCTCAGGCGCGGGGAGCGGTCTCTCGTGCAGTGACCATCCTCTCTCAGCCTCATCTTATGGTCGGTGGGGTCATCTCCGTGGTGGATGAGGAGAGATGCGTGGCGTGTCTCACCTGCGCGCGCTCGTGCCCGTACGGTGTTCCGAAGATCAATGAGAGATCTGTGGCATATATCGAGCCAGCGGCCTGTCAGGGTTGCGGGATTTGTGCCAGCGCTTGTCCCCGGAAGGCGATAAGGCTGCGGCACTACTCGGACGAACAAGTGATGGCGAAGACTTCGGTCTTGTGCTCATCTTGACCAGGAAAGGAAAGGATCATGGCCGAGGTTTTCGAACCCAGGGTTGTGGCATTCTGCTGTCACTACTGCGCCTATTCTGCTGCCGATCTGGCGGGTTCCATGCGGATGGAGTACTCACCCAATGTGCGAGTGGTGAAGCTCATGTGCACGGGCAAGGTGGACACGCTCCATCTCCTCAAGGCTTTCGAGGACGGCGCTGATACAGTCTTCGTAGCCGGGTGAGAGGAAGGCGATTGCCATTTCCTGGAAGGAAATCTGAGAGCAAAAAGGCGGGTCAAGCAGGCAAAGAAGCTGCTTGAGGAAGTGGGACTGGAGGGGGATCGTGTTGAGATGTTCAACATTGGCGCCTCCGACGCTCCGTTGTTCGCTGCTGCAAGCAATGAAATGACCGAGAGAGCTCGCAGTCTGGGGCCCAGTCCTTTGAGGAAGGAAAAGGTGAAATGATTGTCGGGGAGCGAAAGCCTTTCGATGAAATCAAGGAAAGTATTCACGGTCACAAGAGGGTTCTGATCCTCGGCTGTGGCACTTGCGTCGCCGTGTGCATGGCGGGCGGCGAGAAGGAAGTCGAGTTGCTTGGCAGCCAGATCAGGATGGCGAGCAAGATGGATGACAGGGAAATCGAGATCGGGGAGGCTACTATACAGCGTCAGTGCGACAGGGAGTACATCGAGCCTATTCTGGAGCAGGCCAGGAGCTACGACGTCGTCCTGTCGATGGCGTGTGGCGCTGGCGTCCAACTGGTGGCTGACATGCTAGAGCCGATGCCTGTGATTCCCGGGTTGAACACCCGCTTCATAGGGATAGCTGAGGGCGAAGGCATGTGGGCAGAGCGCTGCAGGGCTTGCGGAAACTGTGTGCTGGGAGTCTACGCCGGAGTCTGCCCGATCGCACGATGCCCCAAGAGCATCCTCAACGGTCCCTGTGGGGGCAGCCAGGGCGGCAAGTGCGAAACGGACCCGAACAGGGATTGCGCTTGGGCTCTGATCTGCGATCGCCTGAGCGCGCAGGGCAAGTTGGACACCATCTGCGCGGTTGCTCCGCCCAAGGACTTTAGAACCCAGGACCACCCGGCGAAGCAAGTAAATGAGGCCTATCTCAAGCCGGAAATGGAAGAGGCTCACAGCCAGTAGCGCGGCAGTCGGGGGGCCTGTGAGGACGGAACCCGAGAAGCGGCGCCGCGGACGGCGCGCGTAGAGCTTGTGCTTTCAACTCTGGGCCGAGGCCCTGGCGTCGAGTGCAAGGCGTTGACAAGTTCCGCGAAGCGAAACTATAATGTCGCTGTCAATTGCGGTTTGAAAGGTGGTGCTTACATGGCCAATGAGATGGGGAAGAGATATCGTTGCGACAAGTGCGGTACCGAGCTAATTGTCACTCGAGCGGGTGAGGGTGGCGTGAAATGCTGTGGACAACCCATGGTGAAGAAGAGTTGAGACAACGGTATTCGGGTTGACAGGTGCGCCAACCCGGAGATAGAAGCGAGAAAGGGGTCTTTGGGAAAATGCCGAATCTGTTGGGGAGACGATTCCGTTGTGAGACATGCAATAGCGAGGTGTTGATAACGAAGGCTGGGGAAGGGGAAGTTGAGTGTTGCGGTCAGCCGATGGCAGCACAGCAACCCAGGCCCTTGCCTTCCTCTGACTAGCCCTGAACTGGAAGCCCAGAGCGCGCGAGTTTAAGTCTCGTCGTGATTCTGGTCTTACTCTTTTCTTATCTGCCAGGCAACCTCCTGATTTCCTCACCATGCAAGGGTCTCCACGAGCAAAGCAGGATGGCCCCCTGCTGCGCGGTCGCTGCAAGTCGGCCGTGGCCTGTGACGGATGTCCGCGATCTGCTCGATCCGCGCCTTGGGCTTGAGGGCGTGGCAGGCCAATTCAGTGCTCTGGGTGGAATTGCCCCTGTCGATGAGCGCAACCGGCTATCGTTGAGGCTCGATTATGACCTTGATGGAGTCGTACTCCCGGGGGTTGGCCACCATCTGGAAGCCCAAACCGGTCTCGGCAAGGCTTAGCCGGTGCGTGATCATCTGTTTCACTCTCAGGCTGCCTGAACCGATCCATTCGAGGGCCGTGGCGTAGTCAGCCGGACTGCCTGCGTAGGAAGTCGTGAGCGTCACATCATTGCGCCAGAAAACGTTGTTCAGTTGCAGTGGGATGGTGACCCCTTGATCCGTGGGCGCGAAAAACAGGACGGTGCC
>JAZFSU010000034.1:0-5392 GCA_036446335.1 Dehalococcoidia bacterium
CATCCTCGCCCTGCGCGTTAACAAGCCACTCGCCATAGAAGTGCGAATCGCCCGTGGCGGGGTCACGTGTGAACGCCACGCCCGTGGCGCTGTCATCTCCCAAGTTTCCAAAAACCATCGTCTGCACGTTGACGGCGGTGCCCCACTCCTCTGGTATCCCTTCGAGGTGCCGATAGGCGATGGCCCGCCTGCCGCGCCATGACTGGAACACGGCACCGATACCACCCCAGAGCTGCTCCCAAGGGTCATCCGGGAATTCCTTGCCCAGAATCTCCTTGATCTTGGCTTTGTATCTCTCGCATAGGGACTTGAGGTCTTCTGCCGTAAGATCGGTATCCTGCTTGTAGCTCTTCTCCTTCTTCAGCGCATCCATCAGCTTCTCGAGCTGATGACGGACGGCCATTTCCTCGTCCTTCGGTTCGATTCCAGCAGCCTTCTCCATCACAACATCGGAATACATGGTGATGAGACGACGATAGGCATCATACACAAAGCGCTCGTTCCCGGCCTGCTTGACCATTCCCGGAATTGTGGTCGTGCAGAGTCCCACGTTCAGCACGCTTTCCATCATTCCCGGCATGGACTTGCGAGCACCACTGCGCACCGAAACCAGGAGCGGGTTGTCAGGATCGCCGAACTTCCGTCCCACGTCCACCTCAACACTTCTCATCGCCTCCCGCACTTGCTCCACTACGTCCTCCGGAAGCCTCCCGCCGCTGTCGAAATAGAGGGCATTGGCTTCCGTGGTAATCACAAACCCTGGCGGCACAGGCAGCCCCAGCCCAGTCATTTCAGCCAAGTTGGCCCCTTTCCCTCCCAGGAGATCGACCATCCCCCCGTTTCCCTCCGAAAACGCGTAGACCCGTTTGCCATTCACTATGGTGCTCATCACAGTCCTCCATTATCTCCGCCATACAGCGCGCCGGACCGCAAAACATCGGGCGGCGTATGGTCTCCATATCCTTCGAAGCCAACCAGTCGCAACGGCCACGTCACAAGAGCGTCGAAAGGCATCCGCTGCCCATCCTAGTCCCGGCGCGGCACCTGGCTCCAATCCCCCCAGACGATCTTCTCGGGATCATCAGCCAGACCCTTCTCCCCAACAAGCTCCCTGATCCTGACCAAAGTGGCGTTGACCTCAGGAGTAAGAAACGCCCACTCATCCCCGGACGGAATCCAATACGGTGAGTTAATGCGCATCACCTTGGATTCCTTGGTATTGAGATAGATCCCGAATTCCTCATGGTGCATTATGCCCCCCTCATCTGGCCACGCTTGTCATCTCTCCGAGCAGCCGCACTACTTCATCGATGACGCTGTCGGGAGTCGAGGTCCCGGCGGTAATCCCAACTCGACTGAGCCCCTGAAGCCATCGAGCCTCGAGGCCCGCCGCCGTCTCGATGTGACAGGTGGTCACACCTGTGGCCGCGCTGATCTCGGTGAGGTGCCTCGTGTTGGCGCTGTCCAGGCCACCGACCACCAGCATCAACTCCACCCTCTTCGCCAATTCGAGCGCCGCTTCCTGGTGCTTGCGCGTGGCATCACAAATCGTATTGAAGATACGCAGCTCAGAGAACTTAATAGCATCGGAAGCGACAATCTGAGCTACGAAGCGCGCGAAATGACCGTGGTTCTGGGTCGTCTGACAGAGAATGCCCAATCGATCCGGCAGCCCATCGAGCTGCGCAATGTCCAGCGAAGCGCTTGCCTTTTGGCCAGCGCAGCCCAGCACACCCAGGACCTCCGGATGCGCAGAGTCGCCGAAAACAAGCACCCAGAAGCCCGACTTCCCCAGCTTCCGGGCCACGACTTGGGCTTTCCGCACGAAAGGGCACGTGGCATCGATGACCTCCAGTCCCCTGGCCCTCGTCTCTTCCATAATCACCGGGCTGACACCATGCGAGGCTATGGCAACTATGCCGCCCTCGACTTCATCAATGCTGTTGGCCACACCGACACCGTGCTCGGCCAGCCTGTTCACAACCTGCTGGTTGTGAACAAGAGCGCCCAGGGTCTGAAGCGGCCCACGTTCCCGTGAGGCCTTCTCGACGACCTCAATGGCGCGCCTGACCCCAAAGCAGAATCCCATCTCCGCAGCCCGCTCAACCTCCATCGTGACTCCTTGAGTTGCCTGGTGTGCGATCTGCACCTCGATACCGATGGGGCAGAAGCTCAGCGATGCGCTCCATTATCAGCTCGGTGTGATGGGCCAATCGAGAGCGGCCTGACCCACCCCCAAGTGACGGCAGGGCAAACGGTCGGCCAATGTTAACCGTTATTTGTGGCCGACGCAATATGGACATGATCCCATTGACCCTCTCGCTGCCGCTGATGCCAACCGGAAGAATCGGAACACCGGATCGAGCAGCAATAAGTGACGCGCCAAGCTCGGCCGGCTGCAGCTGGCCGTTACGGCTTCTCGTCCCCTCAGGAAACATGCCCAGCACCTGCCCATCCTGGAGCGCTGCAAGGGCTCCACGTATCGCCGCCCTGTCCAGCTGCCCTCGCCTCACCGGGAAGGCCCCATAACTCTGGACCACCGCCCTCGCAAAAAATGAGTCAAACAGCTCCTGCTTGGCCATGAACCTAATCGTTCTGGGAACGCTGACACCAAGAAGTGGTGGGTCAATGAGACTGAGATGGTTCGACACTATTACCAAAGGGCCCCGGCGAGGGACATTATCCTTGCCTTCAACCCTCCATCGAGCAAAAGCGATGAGAATCATTCTCACGGCCGCGTTGTCGACTGCGTAGATCACTCCCATAGGCCTACACGGCGCATACCAGGCATCCGAATCGCTGCCCACTTCATATCCGGCCCACCTGCGGCGATCACTCGCCCGCTGCTAGCCAGACTCCTTTTCTCCGCGAATCGCCAAACGCCCATCCTCACCTTGCCGCACGCGAAGGAGCACATTCGTCCGTTTCAAGAACAGCCAAGCCAAGGGCATCGTTCCCGACCAGCCTGAGTCGGCCCGCCATAATAGCGACCACCACCAACCTCGAACGCCTCCTGCTAGACCATGCGCCAGCCGTCCAGATTATATATCAGAGATGTGGTTCAGGGCAAACCTCAGGGCGCGGCTCCTCCCGAGCCGAGAAGTGACAGCAGACGACAATGGTAGTGCCGCACGTGGCCAAGTGTGGGTCAGGATTGGACTCCCAGCGATGCCCCTGATGCCAGTCTCTTTCCCCACCGCCGCAGACCCCGCAATTCTGCGAGAGCTTGTCCCTTCAGCGCTGGGCCCTGCCGCGCTTTCCCCGCCGCGGACGAAAGCGCCCCCAAATGGGAGTCCTTTGTTCCCGCTCCACCTGCTGGTCCTGTCCTGGCGCTTCAGCTTCGACAAGACGAACGTAGATGGAGTCAGCAATCTCCTTGTCCACTGCGAATTGTTCCTGGCGAATCTGGAAGACGAAGGACGGGAAGCGCTGGATCAGGCTCACGGGAGCCCCGGGGAGAACACCCATGCTCATCAGTTTCTGCAACTTGGTTGCCTGCGGCGCATGGACGTAGGCTATCTTGCCTTTCTCCCCGGTAGACATCTGGGCCAGAGGGGAAACAACTCTCTTCTGGCTGCGCCTATCCTCACGGCAGCAGTCGCCGGGAGGAATCGGCCTGCCATGCGGGCAGACCTTGGGATGTCCAAGCAGGCTGCAGATACTCTCGGCTATTCCTCGGTCAAGCACGTGTTCGAACTTGCACGCCATGTCATCGAGAAGGGTGTCAGCAGTAGAAAGGACGTCGAGGAGCAGCCGTTCTGCCAGCCGATGTCGGCGAATCACATCTTGTGCCAGAGCAAGCCCACTGCCGGCGAGGCGCGCCCGCCCGTCAGATACTGCGACGTATCCAGCGTCGAGCAGCTTATCGATGGCGTCCCGTTGACCCGGTTCGAGCTCTTCAACGGGGATGGCCTCCGCCGTCTCCTCCTGAGTACGAATCCAGAGGGTCTCCAGAACCTCTTCAGCTCTTTCGTCCAGCTCCATTGGGCCGCCTCCTCCAACGTTCTAGCGCTTTGATCAATCTCGGCTTTCGGGGCATCTCATAGCCGCATCTGGGACATCTCACCAGATGGCAAGTTCTACCCAGAAGGCAGCTACGGCAGGCAGCCGTCCCTTCGTCCTCAGAGAACTGCAAGCCACAAAGCGAACATGTCACAGCGATATTCCAAAGCCCACGAGGGCCTGATTAAGCACGAATCCCACCAGGAAAGCAAACGGGAAGATAAATAGAGCTATGGCAAATGCAGTCTTTGCCCCCCTCTCCCTGATCATGACCGAGAATTGAGCGACGCACGGGATGAATAGAGTCAAGGTGACCGCTGCAACCAACAGCTGCACTCCGAGGAGAACTCCCGACGCATGAAGGTCATACAGTCCAGCTGCCCCGAAATCACGTCTGAAGAACCCGAACAGAAATATCTCTGCAGCCTCGGAGGGCAGTCCAATTGCCCCTACCAGAGGCTCGAGACCTCGGATCAACAGGTCGAACACACCTGTCAATGCTCCGAGCCACAGCAGAACGCTGGCGAGGATGAAGATCGGTATTACCTCCATGAAGTACCATTGCATCCGCGTATAAGTCTTGACCAGTACGTTGGAGGCCTTGGGCAACCTGAGCGGAGGCAGTTCCATGTAGAAGCTTGGCCGATCACCGGGTATAACCTTCGTTGCCAGGTAGCCCACGAGCAACATGACCAGGCCCACGACCACTCCCCAGATCAGCAACGCCATCCCATTTCCCGAGAGGATCGCCAGGATGACCCCCAGTTGAGCCGAGCAGGGGATGGCCAACGCCAGGAGCAGCGTAGTGATCACCCTTTCCCTGTTGGTCTCCTGAGTTCTTGTGACAATCGTGGCCATGGTGTCGCAGCCGAAGCCAAGCGTCATGGGTATCACTGCGCGGCCACTGAGACCAATAATCTTGAACATCCGATCGACGAGCATCGCCAGTCGCGGCAGGTAACCTGAGTCCTCGATTATCGCGAACACGACAAAAAAGGTGCCCACGATGGGAAAAATGATGGCTATCCCATAGGTCAGGCCAAGTGTGATGACGCCGTATTCACCAACGAACAAGTCTTGGGCTATCTGATACGGTATAATCGCATGGACCACGTCAGTGATCCAGGGATTGACCCATTCTCCAAAAAACGTGCCCTCGATGAAATCCACCGCTATCCCAGCGCCGAAGACACCGACGAACAGGTACAATCCCACGAACAGCACGATGAGGAGGATAGGTATCCCGGTAATGGGATTCATCATCGCCCAGCTCAGCTTGTCGGCGAAGCCGCGCTTCCTCTTCACCGCCGGAGACGCCGCCAGACCTACGATTCGCCTCGCCTCCTGCTGGCGTCGCATAGCGATGACCTGGCGCAACGGCTGGCCACGG
>JAZFSU010000035.1:0-4978 GCA_036446335.1 Dehalococcoidia bacterium
CTCCCTTCCTCGGATATGTTCACGCCACCGTCAAACTCAAACAGGACTCTCAGGCTACGTAGCCCCGGATGACCAAGCTAGCCGCCCTCCTGCCCAATTCGTAGGCACTCGATCACAATGCTGACGTTATTCCTGACTATGGCCTACTCATGGGTTTGGGGTGAAATGAATTCCCTCTCCCTCGACGGGAGAGGTTTGGTGAGGGCGTCCTTGCCACTTGCCACCGGCACCACCAAGGATCAAAACCGGAATCTCCCACAGACCTCACGGAATGGCGCTTGGCGTTGTTGCCCCTGTCGAGCCCGTGCCATTCCTGCGGAAGCAGGAATCCAGATAAGGGGAACCTTGGACTCCCGCTTTCGCGGGAGTGACGCAGGAGAAGCGTCCGGAAGCATCAATGGTCGATCTTCGGCGTAATGACACTGGCGGAGCGCCTGTCCTCGACTACTCACACCCTGTTTTCGCAATAGTCACAACAGGGATGTCCTCCGGGCAATCCACGCATTACAGCCTGTCTGCCCGGCCTTTAACCCGATCGCCTTCTATGCTATAGTATCTCGTAGCTGATACCGGAACAGGACCCTTGACAGCTTGACATAACAGTACGCGCCGCAGCACGGGGGAGTGTCGGAATTGGCAGACGAGCATGATTTAGGATCATGTGCCCGTTAGGGCGTGGGGGTTCGAATCCCCCCTTCCCCACTCATCAAGGGCCAATCGCGTCTCCATGACAAGGTAGCAGGGTAGGGTGGGTGAAGTGGAATGCAACCCACCTCCAAGCACCATACATGCAAACGGTGCGTTTCGCTCTGCTGTACCCACCACTACGGCTCACTACCCGATCGCCCTGAGCAGGGTAGGGTGGGTGAAATCAAATGCAACCCACCACCTGCAACCCTACATCGAAACGGTGGGTTTCGCTCCGCTGCACCCACCCTACGGCTCACTACCCGGTCAACCCTGAGCCTGTCGAAGCGCCGTTCATGGTTCGACCGGCCTGTCCTGAGCGGAGCCGAAGGGCTCACCACGAACGCCGCTGTGGTCTGTGTTCTCCCGGCGGGACAGCGCTCTGCACACAGTATCGCTCGTAGCCCCGACATCCAGCTTGGGTACCGAGATTGTCGAGAAGACCCTAGAGCCTCTTGCGTACGAGGTAGGAAGCGAGGAATTTCCTGTCGATGTTGGCCGTGCGGTACAGCTGGAAGATCATCGATTCCCGGTACATCAGCTCCAGAGGCCAGCCCTCCTCCCGCTCGAAGGCGCGGGCGCCCATGAGCTCCATGGCCTTGCGGCACGCATCCACCGCAGACTGGGAAGCCATCCTGAACGCCAGGATCGACCATTTGCCTTGCTTCGCCTCTTCGTCCCCCTCGTCCCACAGTCGACAAGCCTTGGTCGCCAGGGCCCGACCGGCCTCAGCGTTGACCCACATGTCGGCTATGGGGAAATGGACCCCCTGATACTCGATAAGAGGGTGGTCCCATCGTACAGTGGTTGTGGTATAGTCCAAAGCCTGCTTGATGGCAGCTTCGCTGACGCCAACTGCCTGCAGGGCCTGATTGCCCATGTGCTTGTTCATCGCATCGACTATGGCATATAATCCCTTGCCCAACGGCGCTGCCAGGTGCTTCTTGTGTACCTTGAGGTCCTTCAGCAGTATTTCGTAGCGGGCACAGGCCCACCTCTGTCCCATGAGATCACCCTCTCGCCCCCGCATGATGCCGGGCGCATCATCGTTCACGATGAAAAGCGAGAGTCCGCTGGTGCGCTTGCTGGTGTCCGTCTTCATCAATGCCAGATGCCAGTTGAGCCCCACAGGCCCCGGGCTGCTCGACGACATCCACCATTTGGGTCCATTGAGATAGTAGTGGTCCCCCTTCAGTTCCGCCGTACCACGCATCGCACCCATGTCGACGCCTGACTCGGGGTCCATGGCGAAAATGGTGCAATGTCCTCCATCGAGAGTCCTCTTCAGGTACTCCTTCTTGACGTCCTCATCCTGCGTGTGACCGAGGAGGACCTGGACCGCAGGCTCACCGTAGGCAAACAAGTTGTCGACGGCCGGGGAATAGGACATTTTGACGATCTCGGCCGACAGCAGACTGCACTGGAGCAGGGTCCACCCGGGACCGCCATATTCCCTGGGTATGTCCCTGCCGAAGAACCCCCCGTCAATTATCGCCTTGTACAGGCCATAGAAGGCGTCTGATTTCTCCGTCATCGCCAGCACGCCACCCAGGCGATCAAGCTCCCGCCGGTTGGGCAACCACCATTCCTCGATTATTTCCCTGGCCCTTTCCAGGGCATCGTAGACTACAGGCGTCCACCCTTCGGGGTGGTCATACGGGTCATAGAGGTTGGCCTTCGTGATGTCCATGCGGTTCTGCCTCCCCAGCGTTTGCCTCTTAGCATTTCACCTGGATACCGGTGAGGCTATTGTCTTCCCGAGGATTCTCTCTGTATACTCTGGAAGGTCATCGCGCTGAAGTCAGAGGGAATCGAATGGAAGCGATGACTTCGCTGTGCTGCATCCGCCCTATTTCGGCATCTTACCGTGGCTTTACCCTTGCCTTGATGTCTTCCACCACTACCCTGGCGCTTTCCGCAGCCCCGCTGCCGCCGACCCAGCCTTCCGGAATCACCGCATCCCCAACATTGTATAGATTCTCAATAGGCGTTTTCTGGGTAAGACAATCCCCCGGCCAGGTACCGTAAAACGGCCAGTCACTGTAGAAGTTCCGGGCTATGAGTATCTTGCCGCCACACTTGTCGAAATCGGGGAAGGTCTCCTTCAAGTCCTGCAGAAATATCGCGTACTCCTGCTCCGCCGAGTACTTTGCAGTGGACTCGGGCACGGAAGCGGAACGCAATATGTATTTGCCGTCGGGGGTGCGATCTCCCACGAAGCACTCCAGTCTCTGAGTGTCGGCAGTGAAGAGTACAGTGGGGGCCTCCAGCAGTGGTTCGTCGCTTGTTATCATGTAGTCTATTCCTGTCGCCGGTCTGACCTTCTCCTGCACTTCCTTCAAGTACGCACGGTCAAAACTGTCCTCCCCACCCAATTCGATGGTCCTTCTGGGACCGGCGTTGCTTATCACTATCTGTGCTTCAATCTCCAGTCCTTCCCCCTCCCTTTCAGCAGCAACACCCCTGGCAAAGCCGTCCTCAACAATAATCCTCTTTGCCCTCGTTCTGGTGAGGATCTCGCCTTTGTTATCCCTGATCACTTTTTCCAGAGCATCTGTGACGTCTTTCACCCCATTCTTCAAAATGAAAGGATTGCCGCCAACAGCCATTCCCTTTAGCACCCTGAACCACTGTCCAGCAGTGACTTCCCATGAATTGGCGCCAGCCCAGGCCGCAACCAGGCACTGAAACAGATTGTGCACCGTTTTGCTGTCGGTAAACTGAAACAGCCAATCGTCAAAGGTCATGGTGTCCGGAGGCTCATACCATAGGATGGCTCTTTTCAGTGCAGTCATTATCCTTTCTTCTTCGTCCTTGTCCCTGCTCGCCCAGGAGATCATGTCTCTGAGCGCACCCTTCCCCTCCATCGCATGGTCCTTGCCACCCATTCTGTATATCTGCGGTATTGGCCCCGTGCTTGCCATTTCGATTTCCGGGGCCCCGACCTCATTCAAGGTGAGATGGACTGGATCGTTCTTCCCGTAGAGTATCATCCATGCCGCCGTGGGAATCTGATAGCCCTTGTATTCTATTTGGGTGTATCTGCCACCGATTATGGGGAGCTTCTCGATCACTATCGTCTTGTATCCTGAATGGGCCAGCTTCGCTGCGGCACACATCCCACCGATGCCCGACCCTACAACCACACAGTCACACGTTTTCTTTTCCATGCTCATGCCTCCGACAATGCGTCCACCGGACAATAGTCCAGGCACTCCCGACACTCAGTGCACTTATCCTTATCTATTTCAACGATGAAAGAAGGAGGGATTCTCATCGCATCCTCCGGGCAAGTCAGAACGCAAAGAGCACAACCGAAGCACTCCCTTTCCGCGACAATGATTGCCATGCTACACCTCTCTTTCCTGCTCTGCAAGATGATAACACCGCTCGTATGGCCGGTCAAAAGGCATCGATTCGGGAAGGCACTCGAAGAGCGTGACAACCGGGCCTGCGTGGGTGTGAATTGGCCAGTGGGATGAGACGGCTGGAATCAAAGGCCCGGCAGTTTGGTGACCCCGAGCCCTTCCAGGAACGTTTCCACGCGATCCAGCACAAGGGTCTCGTCCACATCCCTGCAATCAGCGAAGTTCCCCTCATATATGGTTGTGGGGACCCCTGCCTGCTGGAGGGCCCGCCTGGAATCCTGCAGCCCGATATTCATCGCCGGGCAGCCTCGGTTGAGGAACAGGGCCACTCCGTCCACCTTCCAATGCCTCGCCACGCTCACAAGGTAGTTGTCCCAGTCAAGCCGGAAACCGAATGGGTGTTCAGACACCCACCGCACCAGTGTTCGCAGGGCACTCTCCCGGTTCGTCATGGGCGGCCAACCTCGCTCAGCGATGGGGACTGCCGGGACCACTGTGCCATCCTCCAAGAACTTCACCTCTCCGGAGTTTATGGTATATACCAGCGTGCCCACGAAGCAGACTCCGTAGGTCTCCAGGTGACGGAATAGCTGGAGGAAGCTCCACGGGGGTGGCGCGTTGGTCGACAGCCTGCACCTCTCCGTAGCCACTGCTGCAATTCCGTTGGCGATGCGGTCCTTGACCTCGTCACGCAGCATCTCCATGAACTCCACCGCGCATTTCTCGTGCCTTCTCAGCATGGAGATGGGCATAAGCGCCAGCATGCTCTTCAAGTCCAATGGAGCGGGGACAGCAGCGTTGAGAAGGCAAACCTCTCCCCACAGGGCCTCCGTGCGGAAGAAGTAGTTGAGCGATTCGATGAGCTTCTCGTCATCGTAGGTTCTGCCGGTGACCTTCTCCATCCATTCGATGCCGTCAAGAAG
>JAZFSU010000036.1:0-2028 GCA_036446335.1 Dehalococcoidia bacterium
TGATCTCAGCGGCGTCAACTCTGCTGGCTGAGGCGCTTCTCCAGGCCCGTGAGCTGTCGCAGATGAGACCTCTCTTCTTCGATAATCCTGTCTACCACTTCACGATCCTGTTTGCGAACGACTTCGCGCATCTCCAGGTACAGCAGGATCGAGTCCTTCTCGGCGCGGAGGCCGATCTGGATGGCCTCGACATCACTCTCTGCTTTCCGGGCCATCTCGCGGGCTACCTGGTCGTCCGTGAAGACGACGGAATCGACCAGAGCTTTCAGATATGCGTCGTACTCATCCGTGTACGTCTCGGGGGGCTGGTAGTCGCCAAGCGAGCTGAGCATCTTCCGGAAGAGTTCCATGTGCTCCAGTTCCTTGGCGGCCAACTGTACGTACATCTCCCGTGCCGCGCCATCCCTCGCCGAGTTAGCCAATTCGCTGTAGAATGCGGCTCCGTTTTTCTCAATACCGATCCCGATGTTGAGAAGCTCACTGCCTGTGAAGTAAACGCCCATCGTGGCAACCTCCCTAAAGTCTTTGAAGGTAACGCTGCGCCCTCAGTGCCGCCTTGGCTCCCTCGCCGGCAGCGACGACGATCTGCTTTTCGGGCACGTTTGTCACGTCCCCGGCGGCGAAGAGACCGGGCACGCCCATCTCGCAGCCCTGGTCTACCTCTATCTCGTCAACCTCGTTTCGCCTGCTGATTCCTTTCGCGAACTCGGAGTTGGGTATCAGCCCTATCTCGATGAACACCGCTCCGACATCCAGCTTGGACTGATCGCCCGTTCTCAAGTCCTTGATGGTGACTCCCTCCACGCGGCCCGACCCGTGTATTTCGGTCACGGTGTGCTCCACGAGGATGCTAACGTTGGTTGCGTTCTTGACCCTGTCGATGATAATCTGGTCTCCGTCAAGCGCGGTGAGCGAGATCAGATGCACGTGCTCAGCTATCTTGATCATATCATCGGCTGCTTCGAGCGCCGAGTTCCCTCCTCCGATCACCGCTACCTTCTCTCCCGCGAACAAGGGGCCGTCGCATGTGGCGCAATAGGTCACGCCCCTCCCTTTCAGCTCCTCTTCGCCGGGTACGCCGAGCTGGCGAGGGCGCTTTCCGGTGGCGATGATCACGGCCTTGGCCTGATAGCTTTCACTGGCGTCGGTCCCGATTTCAAATCCGCCGTCAACCTGGGCCAAGGAGACCGCCCCCTGGCCGATTCTCTGCTCCAAAGGGAACTGCTTGACCTGCTCTTCGAATTTCTGCATAAGCTCGAAGCCTTCAATGAACTGGAAGCCCATGTAGTTCTCAATCCCACTCGTCCAGAGAAGTTGACCGCCGTGGTCTTTGCTCAGGAGCAGGGCATTCATCTTCTTTCTGGCCGCGTACACGGCGGCCGTCATCCCGGCAGGACCGGCACCAATGATAATCAGGTCGTACAAGGTATGTCCTTCGTGCTCTGCCCTCACTGGAGCCCCAGCTTCTCCCTCAACACAATCTCATCGTAGCCTACCAGCATCTCCCCGTCGACGTCAATCACTGGCACAGACATCTGACCGGATTTCTTGACCATCTCTTCCCGAGCCGCTCTATCTTCAGCCACATTCAAGTCCTGGTATGGAATGCCATTGGAATCCAAGAAACTCTTGGCCATTTTGCAGTAGGGTCAGGTCGGCGTGGAGTAGACCGTGACTGGCTTGTCGCTCATTTTGCCTCCAACGTGGCTCATTCCCGAATATCATATCAATTGGTGTTGGGATATTCAATGGGCTAACCGCGGTAGAGGCCGTACACCGACCAGCGCGAGAGTCCGAGATTCTCATCCCCACGCGAATTCTGTCGTCAGCCTTTATTCGATATCACCTTGCCCATCTCCTCCCTTGCATCTATGGAGAAGTGTACTCCATGGCGTGAAGGCCGTATGTGACTTGTGTCTCACTCTCCCGCCGTGAACGTCGCGCTCTGCCAGGGGGAACCGTGGCTGCTCCTCTCAATAAGAACTGGTGGAGACTGCCCACCTACGGGGCAACCTCCACCAGCTTTGG
>JAZFSU010000037.1:0-3689 GCA_036446335.1 Dehalococcoidia bacterium
ACAGGAGGCCGCTGCGCGTATAGGCCGCCGACTGTCCGCCGAAGTGCTTCTGCGCCAGCGACTTGGCTGAGTGGGATGCCTCAGAACCTGATCCCTGTGACGTCATGACCCTGTCCTTTCTGGAGCGCTTCGAAGGCCCCCGGTATCTGTGATTTCGGTTGCTCTGTGATGATTTCCTTTGTCCACAATCTCGTGGCCATAGTGCCTCTTTCGCAATACTGTATGAATGTTCATTCCTTATTGCACCCTGCCACGCTCTTGTCAAGACCTCAATGATATCGACTTGATCTCCTCGACGGCAACAATGATAGCGCCGCGAGGCGCGACCGCCAGGCTTGGGCAAGGTATTGAGGGGCGGTCGCGAGCCGCCGTGCGCTCATCGAGCGACTCCCGTCTTGCACAATCAGGGCATATGAAGTTAAATAGAGTCAGGAGCAAGATCGACATTATGAAGCAGGCAGCCAGGACGGACTTGGCCCACCTTCCCCTCCGTCACGACAAGGCACCTCGTTGGCTCTTCGACCGTATGACCAGACTTGCCCGAGAGATATCAATGGCTGTCGTGATCGTAACATAGGATGAGCAAAGTTCTTTTCATAGACTACGACGGCACCCTTCACGACACCGACGCCAAGTTTGCCGGCCAGTTCGACGGTATGTACGGCTTGACCAGTCAGGAGGTCATCGACAATTATGTGCGTGTGCACCTGGATATAGTGCACGAGAAATTCCCGGAGAAGCACGATGATTTCATGTTTCACCAAAGACTTCTGTGCGACCGCTTGGGCAGGCCCTACAACGAAGAAGAGGCGCGTGTCATGGCCGCAAAGTTCGAAGATGCGCATTGGGGTCGGTGGACGAATCCCCTGTTCTTCGCCGACAGCCTGCCCTTCCTGGATCAGGTCAGGGGCAGGTACATCCTCTGCCTGACGACGGGGGACTACGCCCAGCGGAAGGCCGACGCCCTCGAGAAAGCCGGGGGGAAGAGCTACTTCAGCCATGCCCTCGACAACACTCATCTGGGCATAAAGGGAGGCTCCGCCTACTTCGGCAATGCCCTTATGTCAACCAATGCCCTACCCGAAGATACGGTGGTCATCGGCGACAGCCTTCAGCAAGACATAGCTGCAGCCAAAGAAGTTGGCATAACGACGGTGTGGGTGAACAGAAGTGGCCTCCCCCGGGAAGATAGCGCGCCGCGTCCCGACTATGAGGCCAGGGACCTACTCGAGGTCTTGAAATACCTCGATGGCCACTAGCTCGAAGGGGATCGAGCCACAAGTCGAAGGAGGTAAAGACGTGGAGTTCAAACTGTCAGGGTTCTACGAGATCATGTCGCCGAGATGCACGGTCCTCATCTCCACGGTGGACGGCGAAGGAAACACAAACGCTGCACCATTCAGCTTCGTTACTCCGGTATCTGTAGACCCGCCGCTGCTCCTGTTCGCGGCGACCCCTGCTCGACACACCCTGGCCAATACAAGGGAGACAGGCGACTTCGTGGTGAACATGGTGCCCGAGGAACTCCTGGACAAGCTGTGGGTTTGCGCCAAGGCGTTCCCCAAGGGCGTCAGTGAGATCAACGAGGCCGGCCTTACGGAGAGAAAGTCGAAGCTGGTCACATCCCCCTCCATTGAGGAGTGCCTGGGCTGGATCGAATGCCGGCTCGAGTTCGAAAAAGAGGCCGGCGACCACATCCTCGTCGTGGGCAGAGTTGTCCATGCCGAAGCCAAAGATGGGTTCACGAAGGATGGGGATTTCGATGTCCCGTCGGCTAGGCCTGTGATGCATATTCGAGGCCGAAGGTTCGTCGCTGCCGAGAGGATCGTCCAAGCCCCGGGCCCGGACTAGACCGCCTAGTGCTTTCAGCGCCGGTTCGACAGACAATCAGCCAGACAGGATGGCGGCAGTGCAGCTGTCAGTTCTGGCCCTCGCTACTGCGTCCGCATTGTAATATCAATTTCTCGTTTTGTAATATCGAATGTAATACATCCCTGAAAGATATAACAAAACTGTAACACCTTTGTAACCGATATCCTCTTGCGAGGGCGCGACAAGTATGTTAGCATGAGACTGTAAGGAGGGCGGTAATATGAACGGCAACGAGATTACATTCAAGGTGACGCTTGCACTTGACGAGCAATGGGCCGGCAACCACAACGGCGAGGACATCGTGGAGTTCATCCGGCACAGCTTCAACACCACTTTGGGATTCAGGGGCGAGATCAAGAAACTGCGCGTGGTGGCCAAATAGAGAAGCGCCGCCTAGCGCTGGAACCATTCAATGCAGTTTTCAAAGAGCGTGGTTCTCCATCGGGTCTTCCTCATTGCTCATCCATCTCACCGCGCTAGATCCCTTTCTCCGTTCGGAAAAGCCTCCAGCCGCCGCTCAAAACACTTCCGCAGCCTGGCATGACCGCCGACGACTCAGCGAGCCTGTCTCTGCTGCATAAGCCCCTTAGCCTCGAGAGCCCTGTCCACTCTCCCAGCCACGTCGTCCAGATCAAAGGGCTTGGTTATGAAATCGCACGCCCCGAGGTTCAAGGCTTCGAGCGCTGTCTGCACATCGACCACGGCGGTCGACATGATCACACAAGTGTTGGGACTCTCAGCGACAATACGGGGAAGCGCCTGCATTCCTGACATACCTGGCATCTTTATGTCGAGCAGCACCACGTCGAAGTGCTCAGAGGCCACCTTGTCCAGAGCCTCTTTGCCATCCGCCGCAGATGCGCAATCGTAGCCCTCGCGCCGCAGCTTGCTGGAAAGGACCCTCCTAACCGGCTCCTCGTCATCGACTACGAGTACCGTCCTTCGGCCTTCACCCATCACGCCCCTCCTCTAGGTTCGCTCGCCAGTTGGCCGCTCTGCACCAACGAACGACTGCTGTGCAGCCAATCAGTCGTATCCTACAAGCAGAGCTCCAACCTCACGTCCTCTCTTAAGTGTACGATCCGCGTCCAGGCTCGTCAATCACCCAAATGGCCCAGTCGGATTGGCAAAATGGAATGAGTATCGTGCGCGATGCCAGGCAGGATTATGCACCCAGCCTCCGAGGTATGCTTCTACTGGCAGCCGCCGGATTGCCGCAGGCCCAAAGCCTCCTTCCCAGCATGTGTTAGAATAGGGCGCACATGGCGAGAGTAAACAAGGTAGCAACGATTTGTGAAGTCCATCGATACGATGATGGGCTGATACGGCATCTGCACTGGAAGACAGCCCGGCGCTCGGCTGCCAGCCTTCCCCCATGCGCCGGACAAGGCTATGGCTGCTCGATCACCGTCGACCAGTGCCAGAAGCCCAAGGACGAGAGTGGCAAACTTGTCCTCGCCCGGCCATTGGTTCCCGACTAATGGCACTCGCCACGGCAGCAATCTCCCAAAGACCAGGGATGATCGACGCCAGTCACAGCCCCCGACATGAGGCAGCATGCAGCCCCTCACCGTGATCGTGCAAGAGCTTGACAGCAAGCACATGCGCCCTCTAACATAGCCACAGCTGGCAAGGTTTCACGTCCAGGGAGGAACATGAGGACGCTTCTGATAAATCCACCGTATCCTTTCTCAGAGATTCCGATCATGCCGATGGGGCTGGCCTACATCGCCGCGATACTGGAACAGACCGGCAACGAGGTGCAAGTCCTCGACCTGCTGGTATCCAAGTATTCGAGCGAGAAGATCAGGGGGAAG
>JAZFSU010000038.1:0-2183 GCA_036446335.1 Dehalococcoidia bacterium
ATCGAATACCCATCCCACGCCAGGGGTGGCGACCAGAGTGACGACCGCCCCCGTGCCCCGCAATGAGATGCTTTCCCCTGGCTCGGGCACTGTTCCGCCGCCCCGGCTGACTATGCTCAGAACGTGGATCTTCTCAGAGAACGTGGCGCTGACCACCTGGTCCTGACTCACTTTCACCGTAGTGACGGCCGACAGTGGATCGTCAACGTTGCCTCTCCAGTTGATGAAGTCATAGCCCTCGTGCGGCGTTGCGATCAGCTCGACCACCGTATCAGCAGCATAGGTGAATGTTCCCTCACCAGGCACAGTCACCGCTCCTCGGCTGCCGCTTGTCACCGTCAGCCCGTAAGTCGGTTTGACTACGACCGGATCATCCTCCCAGCCTTCCGGAGTCTCTATCGGCACCAGCAACGCCGCTGCGAGCCCGGTTGTCACCACATCTTCATACGTTTGATCGGTCAGCGGCTCCGCGTTGCTCACTGAAATGTCGCTGATCTGGCCATTCCGGAGTTCCAACTCGACGCCCAGCGCCCAGCCACTTCCATTCGTAACCTCGTATGAATCCTCTTGTTTGAAGATTGATTCCCCTCCGGATATGCCTTCCACACTCACGTTGGTCGTCCCGTCACCCACGCCCCGTAGGACAACGCGATACAGGCCGGCCTCAGGTCTGGGTATCCTTATGACCTGGTCGCCCTCGGTCGGTGAAGAAGACTGTGATCCGATGATCTGGTTGAACGACAGCCCGTTCGGCAGATACCCCGTGCTGGCCTGACCTGGATCAGAGACCGAGGCAACTGCCGGCATGCTGACCGTAATCAGCAGTTCGCTGTCCGCAGCCGGTATGGAGACGGGTTCGATCGGGAATCCTCCGATCGACACGCTCGTCGTCTGACCCGCCGATACCTCAACCGCCTGGCTTTGCGCGCCAACACTTACCAGACCTTCGATGGTGCGGACTACAGTAGATCCGTCTTCATCCACTTCGACTTCAAACAGCGTGCCGCGCACCAAAGCATAGGCTGACGGCGTCTGTATCTCGTACTTCGAGGCCGGGTCCGCCTTCTTCGCCACGCGACTCCAGGTCCTTCCCAGCCATTGCTTCAAGATGATCTCAGTGCTTTGCCCTTCGGCTCGCACTATCTGCTCGACCTGTACGTCAGAGTCACCCTCGAGCCTGATCGTGCTGCCGTCAAAGAAGGTGAGCATCGCATTTGAATCCTGGCCGGTCCTCACCCTCATGCCTATGTCCACGACCATACCGTCCTCAGCATCGCGCCAGATGCCGGAACTCGGGTCTTGGACCGAAACGTGTCCAGAGAGGACGCTAACCGTGCCCTGAGACGAGAGAGAAGACTGCTGCGGCAGGAACGTGAATACGGAATATACGACGAGAAGCCCGGCCATGGCCACGAGAAGAGCCGATGTCGCGCGAACGGTAAGCCCGCCCGATGGAAGTACAGCTTCGGCCACCGATCCCAGCAGCGCCCCCAGCGCGCCAAATGGCGACTCTGACTGGCGCGGCCTTTCAGCCCGTGCGTGAATGGAGTCCTCGCGGATGCGTGAAAGCAGGCGGGCCTTTGATGCACCCCTGAATTCACTGGAGGGCACGACCTTGGGCGCTGTTGAGACCGTCACCGCGGTCTCAAGCATCTGCTGCAGTTGCCCGCGCATGTGAGGATAGCGAGCCACACAGGCTTCAATATCTGCGCCCCGCCTCATCAACGCCATGCATTCGTCAAGTGCCCTCGATAGATCTTCCTTCATGCTAATCCGCTCCATTCAGCCGTTGGCGAAGTGTAGCCAGGGCCCGAGTCTGAAGGACCCTTATGGCTCCCTGGCTCTTCCCTATGATCTGTTCTATTTCTCGGTTATCCAGATCGTCGATGAACTTCATGATAACTACCTGTTGTTGCTGCTCAGGCAGCGAAGATATCGCCTTGAGTATCTGTTGGCGCGTTGCATTTCCTTCAACCTCTTCCTCAATACTGGCGTCGTCGGCCAGGATATTCTCCTGCAATTGCAGGTCTTCGTGCTGCCGCTTCGTTCGATAGTAATCGACCAGGTGGTTGTGGGCTATCCGATAGAGCCAGGACGTGAATGGCTGCCCCTTCCACTTGTATCTGCCGATTGCTCCCCACGCCTTTAGGAATACCTCCTCCGTGAGGTCCTCTGCTGCTGCC
>JAZFSU010000039.1:0-4500 GCA_036446335.1 Dehalococcoidia bacterium
TCTTCCTGGAATCGGCCTGTATCGAAAGTGACTCTCTCTTCCTCAGTATCAACGCTGATCCCGGGGAGGTTCTCGGAGGTTTGGGCATACATGTCCTCGTAGAAACTCACCCTGGGCAGCTGTGGCCAGAACGGTATGTCGAGGCCAAGCGCCAGCTCAATGGCCTTCTCGATGTCCGTGTGGGGCATGATGCCCATGGCCGTGGTCTTGCAGCGTCCTGTGATCGCCATGCTGGCTCCAGTCTAGTCAGTTGCCCTCGGATAGTATATGGGCTATCGTCGAGATTTTCTACGATGTGGGCCGTTTCGGCCGCCTACAGGGCACTCTCCTTGGACCGGCTGCTCGTGGGGATAGAGAGAAGGTGTATGGTAACGCCCACGGCGATGGCTATGACGATAAGTCTCACGGCTAGAATGTCGGTCCCGAAGGCCGCTGAGAGCCCTATCGTCGTCCAGAGGAGAGCGATTGCAGAAATCTTCACTTTGCGCGGGAGTCCTTTGCCCTCGCGGTATTCCCTGAGAGCCTTGCCGAAGAGCCTGTTGCCCAGCAGCCAGTTGCTGAACCTGTCGGAGCCCCTGGCGTAGCACGCCGCTGCCACCAGGAGGAAAGGCGTCGTCGGCAGCAGGGGCAGGACAACGCCGAGAGCCGCGAGGCCCACGAAGATGGTCCCCACGACGACCAGGAGCCGTCTGCCCAGAGTCCTCGCTATCCCTCTACTGCGTTCGTTCATGTTTGCTTCGCCTGTGGGTCAACCTTATACAGCAGTGACCCTACGGTGTCAAGAGAGGCAGTCTGCTAGCTTCTTCACCCTGGCCGACCTCCTTTCTCACTACCAGTATGCGCCCGGTGAACCCCCCTGCCATCCGAAAGAACGCCTGGCCTCACATACGTGAAAACACCTGCTGCAGACGTTTCTGCTCTCTTGTTTTGGCGTGACCTCGCGTGTGCCATGATATAATAGTTATGAGGATGAGCGTGAAGCCGATCAGAATCGTTCTGGTAGAAGATCACACAGTGGTGCGTGAGGGGACCCGTCGAATCCTCGAACAGAGCCCTGATTTAGCGGTTGTTGGTGAGGCTGAGGACGGCGAAGCGGCGCTGGAGTTGATCAAACAGCTGCAACCCGATGTAGCCATCCTCGACATTCGAATGCGGAATCTCAGTGGGATTGAGGTCGTTCGCGAAATGGGCGAGTTCTGTTCTCACACCAGGGCGCTTATTCTTACAGCTTACGACGATGACGAATACGTGATGGCTCTGATGGGGGCGGGGGCTTTGGGATATCTCCTCAAGACCGCCCACTCGACAGAGCTGATCGAAGCGATCCGCAGCGTCCACTCGGGTGAAGCGGTACTGGATTCTGCCATCGCGGCGAAGGTTGCCCGTCTCTGGGCAGGGCAGGGGATGTCGGGCAAGCCAGGGACTTCCGAGCAACTCAGCCCGCGGGAGTTGGAGGTACTTGCGTTTGCGGCGAAGAGTCTCTCAAACAAGGCAATCGCCGATAGTCTGAATATCAGCGTCCGCACAGTGGAGAGTCATTTCAGGGGCATGTTTATCAAGCTGAAGGTCTCTTCACGCTCTGAAGCCGTGCGGTCCGCTCTGTCCCAACGCCTCATCACGCTGGAGGAGGACGGTACGGCTTGAACTCTCCAAGGTGGACACGATGGATATCCGTAACAATGTCCTCACCTCAGAATATGAGGGCTGGATGAGAATCTCACGGCAGTGGCTACAACGAATACGTCCCAGGTTCAGGGATCGGCACTTCTGGATCACCGTTGGCCTCATCTTCGGCGTCGCCGTCGTCCACAGCGTTATTGAGGTGGGGGGCTACCAACACTATCTCGGACACATGAACTATCTGCCTGTCAGCCTGCTCATGATCCCTGTGCTATACGCTGCCATACGGTTCGGACTCGAAGGAGCCATTGCCGCTTCGATACTTGCAACACTTATCACCATTCCGAACTGGGTACTGTTGCATCATGGATCCGAACGGTTCAGCATGATGTTCCACATGGCCGTTCTTGTCTTTGTGGCGGTTCTGGTGGGACAGCGGGTTGACCACGTCGAGCGCGCACGACGTCAGGCGCAGTTAGCCAACGCTGCTCTCAAGACCTATAACGCACACGTGCTCCGTGTCCACGAAGAGGAGCGACAGCGGATCGCCCGGGAGCTACACGACAACACGATCCAGGACGTGATCCTGGTCTGCCGTCGATTGGGCGCTGTGGAGAGCATCGGCGAATCCTTGTCTCCCTTGGCGGCTGACGAGCTGAGAGAAGCTCGAAAGACCGCCGAACAAGTCGTTGAAGGGCTACGGGACTATGCAAGGGCTCTGAGACCCCCTGTTCTGGACGATCTGGGGCTCGAGGCCTCCATCAGCCGATTGTTGAGAGATTTCATGGAACGAACCGGGGCGCAGGGTTGGATAGAGGTAGTGGGCGAAGCACAACGGTTACCACAGGACGCGGAGATAGGCATTTTCCGCATCGCGCAAGAGGCGTTGTCGAATGTTGAGAGACACTCGAAGGCAACCGAGGTGATTGTGACCCTTGCCTTTGGTGAGCGCGAGGTCAGGGTGGAAGTGCGGGACAACGGCGTGGGCTTCAAACTGCCGACACGGCTCGAAGAACTGCCCGTCGTCGGTCGGCTTGGCCTGCTCGGGATACAAGAGCGTGCCGAGTTGCTCGGTGGCAATCTCGATATTGAATCAACGCCGGGCGGGGGTACTATCCTCACCGTCTCCTGCCGGATAGCATCTCTCTGAACGTGAATTCGTTCGGCTGCACAGGAGAGAGTATGAACTATGATTTCTGGGAGAGTAAGCCCAGCACAGTGGGTGGTATGATGCTCCTTTCTGACGTGGATACGTTGGATGAGGCTGAGAGGGCAGATATCCTTTCTCAGCTACCTTCTTTGAGCCAAATGGATGTTCTGGAACTGGGTGCAGGCATTGGGCGGTATACCTCTCATTTCATACAAGTGGCCAATCACGTAACCGCCGTCGATTTTGTTGAGAACTTCATAGAGGAGAACAGGAGAACCACTTCTCATTTCAATAACACCTCGTACTGCTGCGCTGATGTGATGGATTTGGAATTCGACGACAGCTCGTTTGATTTCATCTTCATCAACTGGCTGTTTATGTACTTGGATGATGCACAGATTGAGCGCCTGAGGGATCGCATACACGGATGGTTGCGTGAAAACGGGAAGGTGTTCTTTCGAGAAAGCTGTTTCGCTGGTTCTACTGGAACAGCGCCTTCGCCCGACAATCCCACTCGCTACAGATCCGATGAGGACTATACACGTCTATTCGAGACGCACTTTGTGCTCCTGCACCGGGGCAACGTCAAGGTTTACGAGGAAAGGTACCATAATCCTCATCAGCACTATTGGCTGTTTCAGAAGTAGGCACATATGAAAGTTTCGAGTTCTGCCGAGGGAAAGATTGATGCTGAAGCCGTCAGACGATATTTCAATGGACTAGGCAATGGCAGCGCTGCCGCTGTCAGTATGATGGCCCATGAGCATAATCTTCCAGTCGATGCCGCCCTCTATCGTCTGCGTAAAGAGGTGCACACAATCAGCGACTGGCTCGATGCAGTTCCCGTGACAGGAAAAGTGCTTGACCTCGGCTGTGGCGCCGGGGGCTGGCTTGCGGTTTTTGCGAATAGATACAGCTCCGTAGTCGGGATTGAGCAGAGCTCTACGATGGTCGAGGCCGCCAGAGAACAGATGCACACTTTGACAAACATCGAAATCATTGAAGGTGATGTGCGAGCCGAACTCCCGGATGGGCCCTTTGATCTGATCTTCCTCGGAGGACTGTGCATGTACCTGAACGATGCTGATACCACAACGTTGCTTCGTTCCCTGGCGAATCGTTTGACCAACGATGGTTCCATCATACTTCGCGAGTCTACTGTGCCTAAGGGAACATCAATCGCTCAGGGCGAGTACCAGGCAGTATATCGAAGTACAGGCATCTACAGCAAGCTGTTCGTCGAAGCGGGTTTCAGCGCTCCTGAGGTGCGGCGCAACTATGGCTATACCGCCATGTTGACCGGAGAGGGGATTGTCGACCTTCGTCGCAGATGGATGCCTTTACTGCCTGCGGAATCACCTTTTCTCGGCGCGCTCACGTGGTGGTGTCTTAGGAGCACAGCGCCGGTCAGTCTCTGGCTGATGCCCCGCGCATTCTCGCTATTTGGCATTGCCTGGCCCCAGTTGCAGAATCATTTCTTCAGGCTCCGCATCGTTGACTAGGGGACCTGGTGCCCGGTTGCTCCAAAGATTGGTGTAACGAACAGGAATGCATGAAGAATCACGCGATAGGAACGGGCTCAGGCCATGATTTCGGCTGAACTAGTCAAGCAGTTGCCAACTGTACATAGCTGTCAGCCCCAGGACGTATATGGTGATGGAGTGATACCAATAACCAACCATCTTTTTCACCCGGAATGGAGCCACGTGCAGTATTGCCAGCACTGCAAT
>JAZFSU010000040.1:0-2114 GCA_036446335.1 Dehalococcoidia bacterium
CGCAGGCCAACCAGCTTTCCGTCGTAGACCCGTTCAGTTTGCAGAGTTCTCTCTTGGCTCACCTTCATCACTCAAAGGCCCCGACGGCCCGACGTTGACGATCAAAGGTACCTCGTCGCAATCGGGGAACTTGGGGCACGCGTAGCATTCCCCCCAGACCTTTCGCGGGAGCTCTGCCTTGTCGATACGGGCGAAGCCGCACCTTTCGAAGAAGTCCGGTTTGTAGGTCAGGCAAAAGATCGTACCGATGCCAAGCTCCTTGGCCTCCTCAATACACGTTTTCACCAGGGCAGCGCCGATCCTCTTCCCCTGGCTGCCTTCGGCAACCGCCAGCGACTTGATCTCGGCCAGATCAGCCCAGCTGACGTGAAGCGCCACGCAGGCAATCACCCGATCGCCGTCCCTCACCACGAAGTAGTCGCGGATGTTCTCGTAGATTTCGCTCAGAGCCCGGGGCAGCATCTCTTGCTGGCCGGCGAAGTCATTAATCAGCTTATGCATCGCCTTGGCATCAGCAATCTTGGCCTTCTCCACTTTCATGCCGATTCACTCTCGCGTTCCCAGCTTGTGTATCAGTGTCCCGTAGAATGTCGCAGGGCGCTGTGCCCTTAGCATCCGGGTGACAAGCGGGCTTCGCTTCACTTTCACTACGTCCCCGCTGTCCAGCGGGACCTCGACCTGGCCATCGACGCTCAGTACTGCCTCATGAGTGGTGCTTACCTCGAGCTCCACTTCCGTGTCGGGAGGGAGAATCAGGGGAGCGCCTGAGCTGAGATGGGCCGCCAAAGGCTGTATCAGAATGTCCTTGGTCAGAGGATGGAGTATCGGCCCGCCGGCCGCCATGGAATAGCCCGTGCTGCCGGTCGCTGTTGCGAGTATTACTCCATCGCACTTGTAGGTTGTGACATGCTCCCCGTCGACCGCCACCTTGACGCGGATCAGTCGGCATCTCCCGCGGCGCCCCACAAAAACGTCGTTCAGGCCGTGGAGAGGGGACGCCACGCCTGAGGCGAGCTCCGCCTGAAGCATGGCCCTCTCCTCGATCCGGCCGTCGCCATTCACGAACGCGGGTACCTCACTCATGGCGTCCCCAGCGGGCACCTCCGTCATGAACCCGACGCGGCCCAGATTCACCGCGAGGATGGGGATAGACCTCGGGCTGGCAATACGAGCTGCGCGGAGAATCGTGCCGTCGCCGCCCAGGCATACAATGAGTTCCGTACCTTCCGCGAGCTCGCTTGATCTGTCCTCTTCCCACGACGAGCAGACCCACACCTCCTCCGCAAGGTCCCGCACGACCTCAGCCAACTGGTGGGCCATGTCCTTCGCTGCCTTCCTCTTGGGCTGGAACAGGAAGCCAACCTTCTTTCTCAACTCGGTCCTCTCTGCCACATGTTCCGTCTACGGCCTGCGCAGCATCACGAAGAACTCCCGGTTGCCATCGGCGCCCATGATAGGTGAGGCCACCAGGCCCTCGAGCCTGAACCCCCGGTCGACGGCCCACACGATGAAATGTCCCAGAACGGAGGCGTGGACGAGAGGGTCCCTGACCACCCCGCCCTTGCCTACCTGTCTTCTACCTGCCTCGAATTGTGGCTTGACCAGTGCTATCAATCGGCCCTCAGCCTTCACGAGGTCTGTGACCGAGGGGATCACCTTCTCCAATGATATGAACGAGACGTCCAGCGTGGCGAAGTCAACCTTTTCCGGAAGGGCAAGGGGATGGCGCGCATTTACCCGCTCCATTACGACAACGCGAGGGTCTTGCCTCAGCCGGTAGTCCAGCTGCCCGTAGCCCACGTCGACGGCGTAGACCTTGCTCGCTCCCCGCTGCAACAGGCAGTCGGTGAAGCCTCCCGTGGATGCCCCGATGTCCGCTACGACCACGCCGGCGACGTCGACCTGGAACCGGTCCATCGCCCAGTCCAGTTTGACCCCGCCCCTGCCGACGAATGGTGGCTTCTCGATGAGCCGAAGCTCTACGTCCTCGCCGACCATCGTGTTGGGCTTGGCGATAGTCCTGTCGCCGGTGACGACAGCGCCCTCCATCACCATGACCCTGGCTTTCTCCCGGCTCTCCGCGAGTCCTCTGCTAACGAGCAGCGTATCTATCC
>JAZFSU010000041.1:0-5194 GCA_036446335.1 Dehalococcoidia bacterium
CTGATAGGGCAGGGGAGAGCTCGGGAGATCGTGGTCAACGTTGTTCTGCCCTTTGCCTTCGCTTGGGCGACGGCAGAAGGCCAGCCGGGCTTGATGGAGCGGGTCCAGGCGATCCATCGGAGCTATCCCTGCGCGGGCGAGAACGGGATAACCCGTGAGCTGACGGACTTGATATTCGAGCCAGATGGCCGCCGTTGCATAAGTACGGCACGGCGCCAACAGGGGCTGATCCATCTCGCGAAGAGCTATTGCCACCAGCGAAGGTGCGCCAGTTGTCCCCTCTCAAGGCGGCTGCAAGCCGTGAGGATGGCCTGCTGATCTCGATCGATCAGTATACCAGTACACTGGCAAAATGGTGTGCAGATATACTTGCTCCGAGATAGTGTATTGAGGTGGCCCTGGATTGTTCGCGGCGCGTGCCGGTCAGGTGCACCTAGCTCCTGCGGCGCTTGCCGGTCAGCCGCTGGCTGAGCAGGCTCTTCTCAGGATCCCTCTCGTGCTGAGTGAGTCCGGCCTTGACCAGGATGCTGACGATCTCCGACTTGTTGCACCTGATTCCCTGCGACATTAGTTGCAGCCAGACTTTTTCCAGATTGGCGAGGTCATCTGGGTCGAAGTAGAAGGTGCCCTTTTCGAATTTGTTCGTCTTGGCGGGTGTACTGGTAGACTGATGTACTGGCGCAGAGCCAAAAAGGGCATCTATGCCTCTGTTCTCCATATCATCAGCGAGGCGTTTGCCCACGCTTATCCGTCTTGCCATTGTGTACCTCTTTAGCTAGTTTGCGGTAGGCGGCAGCGGCTGGTGAGGCATTGCTGTAGGTGAGAATGGACTCACCGGCCGTGGTGGTATCCGCGAATTTGATAGTCGCAGGTATTGGTATGTCTATCACCTTTTCCCCGTAATACTCCTTCAGTTGCTGCATGACTTCCCGTGAGTGGCGGGTGCGCTTGTCATAGAAGGTGGGCAGGATACCGAGGATCTCCAGGCCTGGGTTCAAACGGGTCTTGACCTTGGCGATTGTGGTGAGCAGCATTTGCATGCCTCTGAAGGCGAGGTATTGGCACTGGACCGGAATCATGATCTGGTTGGCCGCTGTGAAGGCGTTGAGCGTCAGCACGCCCAGAGATGGCGGGCAATCTATCAGAGCGTAGTCGAATCTGTGTTCCACTGCACCCAACTTCGTCCTCAGGATGAACTCCCTGCCCGGCTCGTTGATCAATTCCACCTCGGCGCCAGCCAGATGGACGTCGCTGGGGGCCAGTTGACAGTTGGTTGCCGTCGCTAGCAAAACGTTCTCAATCGCGATGTCCATGTCGCGGAGAACGTCGTACATGGTCCCGTTCGTGCTGTTCACTCCCAAGGCTACGGACAGTGTTCCCTGGGAGTCCATGTCAACCAGCAGGACATTGGCTCCTAGTTCGGCCAAGGCAGCGCCGAGGGAGATGGTGGTGGTCGTCTTGCCTACGCCCCCTTTCTGGTTGGCGATAGCGATTACCTTTGTCATCTTCCCACCTCTCACTGGTATACTGGTATACCATTCTGCCAGCAACAGTATATCATGTGTGTCAATAGGCTGAGGAAGGCGATTGTACGCCTATGGGGTGTGTCGCGGGCCGAGAGGGCTGCTATGTCAGTGCCATTCCGGGCATCACATCGAGGTCCCAGTTCGCTACCTTACCGGCCTGCAAATGAAAATGGCCGCAGGAGGCAACCATGGCCCCATTGTCGGTGCAGAGGGACGGATCGGGCAGGAGGACTTCGACCGGTGAGCGGGCGATGAGTGTCTCCCGGAGACTGGTGTTGGCGGCTACGCCGCCGGCAAGAAGTATCTGCTTGACGCGGTGTCGCCTGGCTGCGGCCACCGTCTTGGTTGCGAGCACATCGACCACGGCCTCCTGAAAGCTGGCGGCAACATCCGCGGCCAGTGAACCGGAGTCGGGGGATGACAATATCCCGAGCTCCTCCGCGAGTCGGGCTGTCGCAGTCTTGATCCCGCTGAAGCTGAAGTCGTCGCTACCCCTGAGCCAGGCACGGGGCAGGCGGCGGCTCGGAGTTCCCTCTTTCGAAGCTGACTCGATGGCGGGCCCTCCCGGATATCCCAGCCCTAGAACCCTGGACACCTTGTCGAACGCTTCTCCAGCAGCGTCATCTCTGGTCCTGCCCAACCTGAGGAGTTCGCCGTGGTCTTTCATCAAGACCAGCTCCGTATGCCCGCCGGACACTATGAGAGCGATCAGCGGGAAACGTGGCGTCTCCCTGGCGAGCCAGTTGGAGTAGATGTGCGCCTCGAGGTGGTTTATCCCGATGAGAGGCAGTTCCCAGGCGAACGCCAGGGCCTTCGCGAGGTTGACGCCCACCATCAGAGAGCCGGCCAGTCCCGGCCCGTTGGTCACTGCGATTGCCGAGAGATCGTTGCGGCTTGCTGACGCCTCAGCCAGCGCCTGTTCAACTATGGGAATGGCGGACAGCATGTGCTGGCGCGAGGCGACCTCGGGAACAATGCCGCCGTATCGGCGGTGGATCTCAACCTGAGACGAGACCACGTTGGATATGATCCTGGTGCCGCCCTCCACGACGGCGGCTGCGGTCTCATCGCAGGATGTCTCGATGCCGAGTATTCTCATTGCTTAACCGATGAAGGTACAGACTTCGCTGACCGGCTTCCGGGGCGCTCTCTCCTGAGGCTGCTTGGCGGCTGTTCCCAGGGAGATCATCCCGATGAGGAACCAGGGCTGCTCCACGCCGAGCATAGCCTCCAGCTCTTCGCGGGCGAACTCGGCCGGCGCGCTGGAGAAGCAACTGCCGTATCCGAGAGCAGTAGCTGCCAGCTGGAAATGCGCCGCTGCCATAGCTACGCTCTCCAGAGCCAGGTCCTGCTGCGCCGGCTCCCCGGAGCTGCTGTAGCGAGCTCCGATCCATGGACGGGCCAGCACCGCGATGGCCACCGGGGCCTGGGCGAAGTGGGTGCTGTAGACCCGCATTCTCGACAGCTGTTGCCTGCGTTCCTTGTCCTCCGTAGCCTCCATCGATGCCTGGACAATGGAGTTGACCACATCTCGCATGCCCTGCTTGACCTCTCTATCTCGGATCACGATGAAATGCCACGGTTGCTCGTTGGTCGCGCTGGGGGCCAGCGTTGCTGCCTCGAGTATGGCGAGGACGTCTTCGTGACGAACTTCGTCGTCAGTGTACCGTCGGATGCTCTGTCTTCGCCTGACCGTCTCAAAGAAGTCCAATCTCACCCTCCGCGCGGCTCACAATGGAACAATTATACCATCATGGCCGACAACTGGGCCGTGCTATAATTGCCCGTGATAGCGGAAAGAAGGGGTGATCGCAAATGGTGACCAATACGCATATTCACGTACAGACGAATGGCGACTGCGATCTGATTGACATAACGCGTGACGTGGCGCGAGAGGTCGAAGCCTCGCCGGTAGGGGACGGGACGGTGACTCTTTTCGTGGCTGGCTCCACTGCCGGCCTGACGACCATAGAGTACGAACGGGGCGCGCTCAGTGATTTCCGGCATATGTGGGATCGAACGGCTCCGAGGGATATACCGTACCAACACGACGCTGCCTGGGGTGACGGGAACGGGCACTCTCATGTGCGGTCTTCGCTGCTTGGGCCCTCTCTGGTGGTGCCTTTCGTGAGCAAGCGGCTGACCTTGGGCACGTGGCAGCAGATCATTCTCGTGGATTTCGACAACAGGCCCCGTTCCAGGGATATCGTGCTTCAGATCATGGGCGAGTGACTGGCAGGGGAGGGCCAGTACACTGTTGTACCATAGTACTGGCTCTACTCGATCACCCCTTCTGCACGCAGGCTCTCGATCTCCGTCTCGCTGGTGCCTATCAAGTTGTTGAGTATCTCGAGTGTGTGTTCGCCGTAGAGCGGGGGGCGTGATCTGGGCTCGGTGGGCATGTCGGAGAACCGGAACGGGCTTCGCAGAAGCTTGATTTTCCCCATCTTGGGATGGTCAACCTCCACTACCAGGCCACGGTCCTTTACGTGTGGGTCTGAAAGGACCTCTTCCACAGTGTACACAGGCGCTGCCGCAACGTCGGCTTCATCCAGGAGTCTCATCCACTCGTCCCTGTCTTTGGTCGCGAAAACCTCTCGAAGGGTCTCATACATCTCCTTCTGCAGCTCGATAGGCCCGAACTGATCAGAGATAAGGTCCTCTCTACCCACTAGCCGGCATAGATTGGCCCAGAGCGGTGGCTCTAGACAGGACACGGTGACGTACCTGCCATCTTTAGTGCCGTAGGTGTTCAACCACGCTTGGTCGCTGCCAGTGGGAAGCACGCTCCGCGCAGCCACCTCGCCGTTGAGAAGGTAGCGGGTGTTCATGACCCAGTTGAAGTACATCATGCCGTCGGTGATAGCCACATCTATGAACTGGCCCTTGCCGGTCTTCTCCCTGGCATAGAGTGCTGCCAGGATGGAACTGATGGCCTGGCAGTTTGCCGAAATATCCGATATCTGCGGGAAGATAACGTGGATTGGCTGGCCGTCCTGCGAGCCACAGGCTCCGAGTATCCCTGTCATGGCAACCACATTGATATCGTGAGAGGCGCGGTTTGCATAGGGGCTCTCCTGCCCGTGGCCCGTGACGGAACAGTAAATGAGGCGTGGGTTGCGCCTGCTCAATGTCTCATAGTCCATCCCCAGGCGCTTGGATGCCCCGGGACGGAATGCTTCGATCAGCACATCTGCTTTGTCCACCAAGCGATGGAGAATGCCCTGGCCCTTTTCATGCTTGAGGTTGACCGCAATGCTCTTCTTGTTGCAGTTCATCCCAACGTAGCGGAACCACGTATCGTCGGTAAACATGAACGAAAGCGCTGGCGCTTCCATTGTGCGGGGTGTCTCCACTGTGACAACCTCGGCACCGAGATCGGCCATGATCATCGAGGTGTACCTCCCCGGACTGTGCCGCGACAGATCCAGCACCTTTATTCCATCAAGCGGGCCCATGTTTCTGCTCCTTGTTTCGGATGGCACAAGTATACCATCGAGCATCGAAAGAACACTGGGAAGCCGGAACGTTCCGGCACATCGGAGTGCAGGGGTACTCTGGAGGCGGGTTGCCTCTATCTGGCCCTACTCGATCACGCCGTCCGCACGCAGGCTCTCGATCTCCGTCTCGCTGGCGCCCATCAAGCTACTGAGTATCTCAAGTGTATG
>JAZFSU010000042.1:0-14725 GCA_036446335.1 Dehalococcoidia bacterium
CATCAGTCACGATCACGTCGGCCCGGCCGCTGGCAATTTCCCTGCCCTCTACGTTGCCGATAAAGTTCACCTTGGATTTCCTCAGCATCCGATGGGCCTTCTGCACCAACTGACTGCCTTTGGTATCCTCTTCGCCACTGGAAAGGAGGCCGATCCGAGGCCGGCTCAACCCGAAGACTCTCTCAGCATAAACTGTGCCCATTTGAGCGAACTGAACCAGTGATGTTGGCTTGCAATCGGGGTTCGCCCCGAGGTCAAGGCAGAGGACCGGTCCAGTAGGAAAGGGGAAGACAGCGCCCAGGCCGGGACGGGCAAGGCCTTTCCTCTTGCCCAGCGCCAGACAGGCAGCCGTCATCACCGCGCCGGTGTTGCCCGCGGAGACGAAGGACTGCACCTCTCCGTCCTTGAGGAGGTCAATCCCAACCACAATCGAGGAGTCCCTCTTTTCCTTGATCGCGTTTACGGGGCGCTCGCCCATGGCCACCACTTCGCTCGCGTTGACAATGCTTATGCTGGAATTCACCGAGTTGTATTTTCTCAGTTCGTCTCGCACCACCTCCTCAGGGCCCACCAACACAAGTTCCATGTCGCCATCCTCAGCTACTGCCGCAACACTTCCCTTGACTATCTCCACCGGAGAATGATCGCCACCCATAACATCGATGGCGATCCTGGTCCTCTTAGATGTGTCCGTTTTCTGTCCACCCACCGTCAGTACCTCCCAGAGGTCGCGGCTTCCACCCAACTGGCAACGACCTCACCATTTTGCCGCCTCTACGCTCTCACGCAGAGTCTGGAGCATGTGCTGAATTCGGACGAGAGAATGCTCCAGCGCACCTCACTCATCGATAGTCCCGCAAGGACAACCACCTCCCCATTCAGCCACCGCCCTTCGCAATCCGGAAGCCCCACCCCTGTCGCGCCAATCGCTCAAGGGCAGAGCATGCTATCCTCTGATCAGTAATCAGGCACAGGCCCAATGTATTATAGACAAAAGGACGCAAGTTCCTCAACCCCCTGAAAAGCGGCAGGCTCAGCGCCTCCACCAGCCAGCAATCCCTGAAATTACGAGTGGCGAAGTTGCTGAAGATACAGGACTCTGCCTCCCCCCGTGCGAACCACCCCCCCCAGTTTTCTCGCCCAGTATAGATGTGATCACCCCACCGGTCAAGCACAAAGCTCCGCGACCGACCCCCACTTGCTGATCCTCAGGGCACAGCGCTCTCAATGTGCTCCAACCGCCGGATATCGTTGTCGCAAGTGAGCTCAATAGCCACTACGTCGATGCGCCACGTCGACGGAGGATCGTCACACTCTTGGAGATAGGCGTCAGCAACAGAAACGAGCTTTTCCTTTTTCCGATTAGTGATGGATTCCTCGGGTGTGCCAAAACCTGAGCCTCTCTTGGCACGCACCTCGACGAAAACGAGATTTTCGCCGTGCTGAGCAACGATGTCGATCTCGCCTTCCCGGCAGCGAAAGTTCCTCTGCAGGATCGTATATCCCTGCCTCTCAAGGAAATCCGCCGCCAGCTTCTCTCCTCTGGCCCCAACCTCTCGCCGTGTAGACCGCATGCCAACACCTCACGCACTGATTCCAGCAAACGCTATCACCGGGGATCAGTCCCATCATGGACAAGATTCCCGGCTATTCTATATCGAAGGGACACTGTCCCTCAAGATGCTGTGGAGATGTTGCGCCGCAGGCACGCCGGCTTCGAGGAGGTCTGGCGTCCCGGTCCCGTTCGTTCCGGGTAGGGGCGGTTCCCGAACCGCCCTCAACATAGCGAACCGCCCCTAGGGAGACACCTTCTGCAAGGGCGCCAAGCTGAGAAGAAGCCTCTTCACCCCCTTGCCCCCCTTGAAGGCGATGCTAACCTCCTGGTCGGCTCCGGAGGCTGCGCAACTGACTACTATTCCCTCGCCGAACGCGGCATGATTCACGAGATCGCCGACATGAAGATCAGGAATGGGGCGTTGGGACTCCGGAGCAGGAGTTGACTGCGGGGAGCGCTGCGTCAACGGCTGAAGAGCTTGAACCTTCTGCGCCGTTCTCCCCGAGGGAGACACCACCAAATGCGGGGGAATGTCCCCGAGGAAGCGTGACGGTGCATTGTGTGCACTGCTCCCCATGAGGCTGCGGCGCGTCGCGTGAAGCAGATAGACTTTCTCCCTGGCTCTGGTTATCCCCACGTAGCACAGTCGGCGCTCTTCCTCCATCTGCACCGGGTCGGGAAGAGACCTGAAGTGGGGCAGTACGCCCTCCTCCATGCCCACAATGAACACGACCGGGAATTCCAGCCCCTTGGCCTGGTGCAGAGTGATAAGGGTCACCGCTTCGCTCCTCTCATCAAGCTGATCGATGTCCGAGACCAGCGCAACCTCTTCCAGGAAGTAGTCCAGGCTCTCACTGGGATCGAGGTCCCGATACCCGGCGGCCACCGTACGAAGCTCAAGGATATTCTCCCACCTCTGCTCCCCGTCGGGGCTGTCCAACGTATGTTTCCTGTACCCCGTCCTGTTCAGTACGAGATCGAAAAGATCAGCAAGGTTCAGCTCCGTAGCCTTATCGATGAGTTCGGCCAGCATGTTCACGAAGCCGCTCAGCGCCTTGTTCGCTCGCGAGTCGAATGGGGAATCCTCCTCTCCCTCCGCAATGAGCTGCATGGCCGTATAGAAAGGCACTCCCCTCGCGTTCGCCCACGTCGTGAGATCCGCGACAGTGCGCTGGCCGATGCCCCGGCCGGGCACGTTGATGATACGAAGGAGACTGACACTGTCGTAGGGGTTATGTATCACCCTAAGATAGGCGACGAAGTCCTTGACCTCGCGCCGCTCGTAAAAGCGGGTGGCTCCGACTATTCGGTATGGCAACCCGTACCGAACGAACATCTCCTCCAAGACGCGCGATTGGGCGTTCGTTCGATACATGACAGCCAGATCACCAGCCCTGCGCTCACCACTCGCCATCAGTCGTTCAACTTCGCTGATCACGTAGTGCGCCTCTTCCTGCTCGTTGTACGCTTCGGCGACCGTGATGGGAACCCCGGCATCGTTCTCAGTCCACAGAGTCTTCAGCTTCCTCTGCTCGTTGGCGGCGATCACACGGTCGGCCGCTTCGAGTATCGTCTGTGTGGAACGATAGTTCTGCTCGAGGAGTATGGTCTTGACGCCCGAATAGTCCTTCTCGAAATCCAGGATATGCCGCAGGTCAGCGTGCCTCCAGGAATAGATCGACTGGTCCGGGTCCCCTACGACGCAGATGTTCCGGTACTTGCCGGCCAGTTGCTTAGACAGTATGTACTGCGCTTTGTTCGTGTCCTGGAACTCGTCGATCATAACGTGCAGATAACGGGACTGATACTTGGCCAGAACATCCGGCTGGGTACGAAGAATGTGCACCGTGGTCATGATGAGGTCATCGAAGTCCACGGCGTTGCTCTGGGCCAGCAACTGTTGGTAGCGTTCGTATACCCGCGCCACCACCTCCTCATAATAGGTGCCAACCTGCCCCTGATATTCGTGAGGAGCGAGAAGCTGAGCTTTGGCGGACGAAATCGCCGACCCGATGCCGCGAGGTGGATACTGCTTGGGATCGAGCCCCACCTGCTCCAGGACGCGCTTCAACAGGCTCTGCTGGTCGCTGTCATCATAGATGACGAAGTTCCTGTCCAGCCCGACGTGCTGCCCTTCAATGCGGAGGAATCGGGCGCACGTGGCATGAAAAGTCCCGAGCGCCAGCCCTTCGACAACCTGACCCAGAAGGTGGAAGACCCGCTCCCGCATCTCGCGCGCCGCCTTGTTGGTGAAGGTGACTGCCAGAATACGATGCGGACTGATGCCGCAAACGGTGATCAGGTAGGCAACGCGGTGGGCGATGACTCTGGTCTTACCCGAGCCTGGGCCCGCCACGATGAGCACCGGGCCCTCGATGGTCTCCACCGCCTCCTTCTGGGCAGGATTGAGACCGGATAGCATGTCCATAGGCAGGGCCATTATATCAACGGGGGCACGTGACTTCAATGTTCGTGGGGGCGAGTCGTAAACCTTCCGTACGATGAACGGCGAAAGCGACGCCAATCTGGCTCTCAGTACGTAAACAAGGGGCTGTCTTTGGTAATGACCCGTTCCTCGTCGGCTAGCGAGTCACGCAGGTACTTGGGGAGGGCGAACACTCCTCTGTGCGTCAGCCCGTCGTAGAAGCGGAGAGGTTTGTCGACACGGGCGCTGATCCTGCGATCAACATCCTCGGAGGAAAGCTCACCGGCGACCGCCCCTTGCGCAGCTATGCAGAATCCCCAGGTGCCGCCAAACGCGGGCACTTCCGCCAAGTACGGAGCCACTGCAGGAAAAGCCGTGCTGAGGGTCTTCACCACTGCCGTGAAGCCATGCGCTATGACCATGCTCGTCGATCCGGACTGAACCGCGACCAGGCCGCCCGCCGTCAGCTTGTCCCTCAGGCCCTGGTAGAACTCTCGCGTGTACAGCAGGTAGGCCGGCCCCTCCTCGAGAGGCTCGGTGAGATCGATGATGACTACGTCGAACTTCTCCTGGGTCTCATCAAGGTACTTCATTGCATCAACATGGAGAAGTTCAGTCCGGCTGTCCTCGAAGGCGCCATCACTGAGGAACGGGAGGTGCTCCCTGCATATGTCGACCACCTTCTCGTCGAGATCGACCATCACCGCCCTTTTCACGGTCCGGTGCGCCAGCACCTCCCGAAGCGTAGCACCCTCGCCCCCTCCTGCGATGAAGACGGTTTCCGGTTGGGGATGAGTGATCATCACAGGATGAACCAACGCCTCGTGATAGACGAATTCGTCCGACTCGCTGCACTGGATTTTGCCGTCCAGTACAAGGCACTTGCCGAAGTCAGGGGTATCGAGGACCTGAATGGACTGGAATTCAGATTCTCCATTGTAGACAATGTCACTGATGCTGAACTGCTGAATAAAGTGAGGGGTGACGTACTCCCGAAACCAGTTGGCCGCCACTTTGTCCATAGTCTAGAACCCTCTCTTCAACTCCACAATGGCCGGACTCTTGCTCTGGAGTTTCTCCACGATCAATCGGGCCACCTCCTCAGGATGGAAGGGGTCTCCATAGGTGAAGATGTCGATCGCCGCGTAGCCGTACTCAGGCCAAGTGTGAACACATAGATGAGCTCCGGTGATGAGTACAACGCCGCTGAGGCCCTGGGGCAGGAAACTGTGGAACGACTCTCCGATCACCGGAGTTCCCGCCTCACTGGCAACGGAGTGCAGGACGCCCTTGATGAAGTCCATGTCATCAAGCAGCTCCGGGCTGCAGTTCTTGAGGTCTAGAAGAAGATGTTTTCCGAGAGTGCCCAAATGCCTGTCCCAGATGAGAGTCGGCTCTATTATACAGGATGCGGCCGCTTTTCTCAAATACGAGGAGGTTGGCGTACCGGATGGCCCTATACGAAGTCCGTATGACGGGAGCCTTGGCTTGGGCAGCCTCCGCTTGACTCTATTGCCCGGTACCAGACGGGATGCTATAATACGTCCACTCTCGAATTTGAGAAAGCGCCATGGCCAACGCTGTGCTCGCCATAGATTTGCTGCGAGGATTCCTGGAGAAGGGCTATCCGCTTTACTGCGGCGAGCAAGCCCGCCGCACAATACCCAAGATCGGTCAACTGCTGCAGAGGGAGCTCGGCAGCGGCTCCCGGGTCTTCTTCATCTGCGACAACCACGATCCTGATGATCTCGAATTCAAGATGTTCCCGCCGCACTGCGTCGCCGGCACAGGGGAGGCGGAAGTTGTACCTGAACTCCGCATATTTCCCGGAGAGGTGATCACGAAGAATCGCTTCAGTTGCTTCTTCAACACCTCCCTTGACGCGAGGCTGAGGGAGCTCAGGCCGGACAAGCTCATAATATGTGGCGTGTGCACTGACATTTGCGTCCTGCACACTACCGCCGATGCCCGAAATCGCGATTACGATGTGGAAATATCGACTGACTGCGTCGCCAGCTTCAATCAAGACGGTCACCGGTTCGCCCTGGAGCACATGGGGAAGGTGCTGGGAGCCAAGCTGGTAAGGCCGGAGTGAGAATGCACCAGCCCGAATTCGAGGTTGTCCCCTCTGTCCTCTCCGGAGAGACCGCTGATGTCTATTTCCTCCGCACCAGAGACATCCTGTGTGGCGAAGGCATTGACCCCCTGGTGACCATGGAGGTGTTCCCGAACCGGGACGGAATGCTCTGCGGCGTACGTGAGGCAAGGGCCTTGCTGAGCCGTGTCCTGCCTGAAGGCAGCGAAGTCTGGGCTCTGTCCGAAGGCGATACCATGCAGAAGAAGGAGGTAGTCCTCAGGATTTCGGCGCCGTACCAGTCTTTCGGGGTCTACGAGACCGCCATAGCAGGGATGCTGGCTCACGGCAGCGGCTGGGCTTCGGCAGCCAGGGAATGCGTCGAGGCGGCTGACGACATCCCAGTAGTATGCTTCGGTGCCCGTCACGTCCATCCACTGGTGTCCGGCGTCATGGACTACGCCGCGATGGTGGGCGGATGCGCGTCGTGTTCATCCGTGGCCGGAGCGAGGCTGGCGGGCGTCGCCCCTGCGGGCACTATGCCGCACGCCCTGATTCTCATCATGGGAGACACCTCCGAGGCCGCCCTCGCATTCGAAAAGCACATGCCGCCGGATGTGCCGCGCATCGTCCTGGTCGACACGTTTGTGGACGAGGCCGAGGAAAGCCTGAATGTGGCCAAGGCTCTTGAGGGCAGACTATCCGGCGTCAGACTAGATACGCCGGAGGAGCGCGGCGGGGTCACCGCCGATATGGTCAAGGAGGTGAGAACGAAACTGGACCTGGCTGGATTCAAGGATGTGACCATCTTTGTCAGCGGCGGCGTCGATCCGGAGCGCATCAGATACTTCAGAGATAGCGGAGCCCCGGTGGACGGCTTTGGCGTGGGAAGCTACATCAGCGGGGCCAGGCCGATCGACTTTACAGCTGACCTCCACGAGGTGGACGGGAAGCCCGTAGCAAAGAGGGGAAGGATTCCAGGGATAACGCCAAACCCCAGGCTCAAACGTCTGTCCTGAACCTGCGCGGCGACCACGTGCCTGGGCGGCACTTCCCAACCAATCCCGGTTGCGGTATAATGTCGGTTAGTTTGCCCGACAGTGGGCAAACTGCGGAGACGAATGAAAGCCACATGCCTGCAAGTCCACTCGGACCCCGGTCTGCCGGGGGGAAAGGAAGTGAGTCATGACTGCCAAGGCTTTCGTGTTGATTGAGACCTCCGTAGGTAGGAACAAGGATGTAGTGCTCGCCCTCCGCAAGGCGGAAGGCATCAAAGAGGTAGACGCGGTCACCGGGCCCTACGACGTGATCGCGGTCATCGAGGGAGCAGACCTGACCACCGTCGGCAACATGGTCGCAGATGTGATTCACCCGGTACACGGAATCGAGAGGACCGTGACCTGCCTGGCGGTCGAGTTCAATTAGAGACAATGCCGTTCCTGGGCAATCGGAGCATCCAGAGCACCTGCACCGTGCCTGGAGGCGATACGCCCAATCTCAGTGGTGAAAGGGAGTGATGCATGGATTTCCGGTTCACCGAAGAACAGGAGAAGTTCCGACAGGAGGTGAAAGGTTTCCTGGCGGAACAACTGCCCTCGGACTGGCTCCATGGGGGAGCGCCTGAGGACGAAACCGACGAATGGTGGGAGCTCACCCAGAAGTTCTTGAAAGCATTGGCGGACAGAGGGTGGATAGCGCTCACCTGGCCCAAGGAGTACGGCGGCCTGGAGCGCCCGACCTGGGAAGATGCCATCCTTGGCGAGGAACTGGCCTACTGGAGAGCCCCGGCAATGGACTATTGGTTCCGCTGGAAGATGATAAGCGCTCTCCTGCTGCACTTCGGCGACGATGAGCAGAAGAGGAAGCACCTGCCCGGGATAGCCAGTGGAGAGGTCTACTGGACGCAAGGTTTCAGCGAACCCGAGGCCGGCTCTGATCTCGGTGCTTCCAAAGTGCGGGCGACCGACAAGGGTGACTGCTGGGTGGTCAATGGGCAGAAGATATGGACCAGCGGTGCTCACCGCGCGCACTGGTGCTTCGCCCCAATGATGACCGATCCCGACGCCCCGAAGCGCTCCCGAGCTCTCAGCATGCTTGTGATCGACATGGCGACGCCGGGCATCACAGTGAGGCCCCTCGAAAGCTTGGAGGGCGCCAGCCACTTGTGCGAAGTGTTCTTCGATGACGTGCGCGTGCCCAAGGAGAACCTCGTCGGCGAACGAGGCCGGGGCTGGCTGGCTGCCATGGCGCTGGTGAACATTGAGAGATCGGGGACGGGCTTCGCCTCTCTGCCTCAACGGATACTGGAGGAATTGATAACGTACTCCAAGCAAACGAAGCACAACGGCGTGCCTTTGTCCGAGGATCCGCTGATTCGACACAAGCTGGCGCAAATGGCCATCGAAATCCAGGTGTGCCGGATGCTCGCCTATCGAACAGCCTGGGTTCAGGCCACGGGCCAGGATGTGACCAGCGTCGGAGCCATAATCAAGCTGTTCGGCAGCGAAATGATGCAGAAGGTCTCCAACACCGGGCTGCAGATCATGGGACTCCACAGCCAGCTAGTCCCGAGCTCCGAAAGGGCAACGCTGGGCGGCCTGATCACCAGAGACTACATGTGGAACCTGTGCCTGACGATCGCAGGGGGGACCTCTGAGATCCAGCGTATCATTATTTCCACTATGGGACTGGGGCTTCCCAGGATGTAGGCCCCGGTCGAACAACGACACGTTAGGGGGTAAACACTATGGACTTTGCGCTCAACGAAGAACAGGAAATGCTGAGAAAGACATCCCGCGCTTTTCTGGAGAACGAATGTCCGAAGTCGCTGGTGAGGGAAATGGAGGAGGATGAGAAGGGCTATTCACCCGAGCTCTGGAAGAAGATGGCGGAGTTGGGATGGATGGGGCTCGTCTTCCCCGAGGAATTCGGCGGTGAGGGCATGGGGATTCTCGACCTGGCGGTTCTCATCGAGGAACTGGGGCGAGCCCTCGTGCCCGGGCCATTCCTGACCACGGTGGTATACTGCGGTTTGACCATTCTGGCAGCTGGCACCGAAGAGCAGAAGCGCGAGCTTCTGCCCAAGATAGCCAAAGGAGAGCTGATTCTCAGCCTGGCCCTGACCGAGCCCAGCGCCAGCTGGGAGCCATCGGGGATCGAGGTCAAGGCCAGCCCGGAAGGCGATGATTTCGTTATCAGCGGCACCAAACTCTTCGTCTCCGACGCGCACATTGCCAACCTCCTGCTGTGCGCCGCCAGGACCAAGGACGGCGAGAACAAGCAGGATGGGATCACTCTCTTCCTGGTGGACGCCAAGAGCCCCGGCATAAGCCTGACACCTCTCAAGACCATAGCATCCGACAGGCAGTTCGAGGTCGCATTCGACAAGGTGAAGGTGTCCCGGAAGAACGTGCTTGGCGAGGTCGACAAGGGCTGGCCGATAGTGAAGAACGTGCTCCTGGAATCGGCGCTCGCCCAGTGCGCCCTGATGTTGGGGGGCGCTCAGCAGGTGCTGGAGATGACCGTCAACTACGCCAAGGAGCGCGTGCAGTTTGGCAAGCCAATTGGCAGCTTCCAGGCGATACAACACAAGTGCGCCAACATGGCCACGGATGTCGATGGGTGTCGCTTCATCACATACCAGGCAATGTGGAAGAAGCAAGAGGGCCTTCCCTGTGAACTGGACATCTCCATGGCGAAAGCGTGGGTGAGCGAGGCCTATCGGCGCACCTGCGCCGAGGGGCACCAGATTCACGGCGGCATCGGGTTCATCAAGGACCATGACATGCAACTCTACTATCGCCGGGCCAAGGCATCTGAGCTTGCCTTTGGCGATACCGACTATCACCGCGAGCTTGTGGCGCAACAGATAGGACTCTAGCTTCAATAGCCGTCCATGGTTCGACAGGCCAGTCCTGAGTGAAACCGTGGGGCTCACCGCGAACGGACGGGGGCGGCAATAGGCATATCCGGTAGAGGGATAGGCGCTTACGATAATGGAGTGCGCGTTCTGCCAGGTCATAAACCATGAGGTGGCGAGCAACATCCTCTTCGAGGATGACCAAGTTGTCGCCATCCGCGACATCAATCCCCAGGCTCCCGTGCATCTACTGATAGTGTCCAAACGGCATATAGATGCGCCGAGCAAATTGACGGAGAACGATGCGCCGCTCGTGGGACACATGGTGGCTGTAGCGAATCAGCTTGCACGGGAGAAGGGCGTTGACCAGAAGGGATATCGGCTGGTCATGAACTGCGGATTGAACGCTGGCCAGACCGTCCCTCACCT
This sequence comes from Dehalococcoidia bacterium, assembly GCA_036446335.1. GTDB lineage: Bacteria > Chloroflexota > Dehalococcoidia > SZUA-161 > SZUA-161 > JAZFSU01. The sequence goes on from JAZFSU010000042.1 coordinate 10,343, forward strand.
CCACATCCATCTGCTTGGCGGGCGCCAGCTGACCAGCCTGGGCTAGGTGGGCCGACTGCGGCCGACTGCTTTCATCATACTCGTGAAACCGGGAGAGGCAAGCGGTTGGCGCCCGACGAATCGATGAGCCAGAGTAGCCTGGGGCAGATGCTCAAACGCACTCATAGTTCTCAGGCAGGCTCCTAGTCGAGTCCGATCCACACAGCCACGTACGGATCGAGGTACATCGACACCAGCCAAAATATGAACGCCAGCGTAGCGCCGGTTGACACCACAAAGACCACGAATTCATCCAATGCGTTCATCACGTTCCTCTTTCGCTCGGGCTTCTTCGAGAATGCCAACGCCGGATTCCCGGATCGCTGGCTGATCCCGGGCTATCCTCTTCTACGATTTGGCGTCACCCATATATCATAACGTTTCAGAACCATTTTTGTTACCTCGTGAAGCCCGCACAGTCACAGGGACAAGAGGCCGACGCGTGTTTGCTGTCAAGAAACCGGACAGTCCACCAAGACCTTCCTCCGGATGTTCACCTGCATCCTCTTCTCCCACGCAGGTCGTGACCTGAGGGCCACAGACATAGCAGGCGGATTTCCACGGACAAGGCCAGTACTATCGTTATCAGCAATATACCCATAGAGGCTATTCATTGCAGTCGCCCATCATGCTAGCCTATTCTCGTGGGATCACAATGCAATCTGCAACCCCGACCAGTGGATAGACGAAGATACGGACCATCGAGAGGAGGCAAGAAATGGCCGCACAGCTAGTCGCCCCCGATTTCGTCAAGCAGGTCAAGCGTGCGAAAGAGCTCAACGACCGCGAGAAGCAGGACGTCTACCATCACCCAACCAAGCGAGGAATAGTGAAAAGGTCAATCGACCTCGCTTCGCCGAAGCCGATGTCCGGAGCCGACAGTGGTCCAAAGTCATCCTCCAAGGAAAGATGGATCGAGGCGTATCTAATCCAAGAAGCCAGACAGAACAGCTGGATGTTGGGGTTCGGAGAGAAGCAGTACAAGGTCGAGTACTCTCAAGGCGTTGGGAAACCGAGCAGGCTTCAATACGTCCCCTGCGGAACCAAGAATTACAGAGCTCTGTTCCCTGAAAACGAGAAGAGGAGCGGCACAGGCCTGGGCTACGTCAAGTGCGGCAAGGGACAATACAAGGCTCAGTACGCCCAGAACGGAGACAGGCAGAACAGCCTTGACTATGTTGAGTGTGCGGAAAAGCAGTACAAGGCTGAATATCCTCAAGACGGGGAGAAATCGAACGGACTTCGCTACTTCAAGTGCGGGCAGAAGCAATATAGGCTTCTCAGCTCGGAACTGGACTTCGGCAAGAAACGAGCCCGCGGCCACAACGGACGTCAATCGCTCGACCTGCTGATGTACGACGAAGACACGAGGAATCTGGTGGTTCTGGAACTCAGAAGCAAGAGAGAGCTGGCGCACGCCAAAGAAGAGTTGGACGCCTGCTTCCAGGGCATCAGAGACTGCAAATCCGAGATTGAGAAGGCTTTCGATTTGGACGGAATAGGGGGTCTTGCCGGCTACGTAGTGGCGCCAGCAAATGCCAAGAGGAGCAACGGAACCGCACCGAGCATCGACCTGGGCAGCTATGGCCTCATCGAGTATCCGGAGATCTCGAAGCCCTGGGAGGCATTCAGCAAGGCGAGGCAGCAGGGCAAGAACCTCAAATTGAAGTTCACCTGCCGCAAACTCGCCAAACCGAGACCCCTGGGATAGGCCACCGGAGCAGCTCTCGTCCTCGGAGCAAGGGAAGCCCGGGGCGCGCTCAGGACAAGCTCCCCCATCTCAGCCGTTCAAACGGGAGGTCATGGCTCTCCCACTTCGCCTCCTGTACTGCACCAGTCCCACGTCGTCGCATATTCCGGACGCGGCCCACCTGCCGCGCTCCTTGGACCCGCCGCCTCGGTGAGCGTGCGATCCACAGTTGCCCAGTGAAGCGGTACTATATTACTACGTATGCTTACCAAAAATGGCCATTGAATGTCCATAGGTAGATATGATAGTGTTCGATTGTACGACTCGAATGCGAATCTCAAGTAAGGGGACTCCAGTTTGTGCGCAGGCCTTCCTGATTCGTCGGAGAAGAAGAACCGCCCTGAGTTCCCGGCAGGCATTCGAAACCCCAAGATTCTCCGACGAGCGGAAGCAAGAAGGGAAGCGGCAAACCCATGTGGAGCCAACGTGGCATCGCAAGCGATGTCACATTCCAGGATAGTGTCCAAGCCCGCGGAGTTGGAAATGAGTGAAGCCAAAGGGAAGATACTGGTAGTAGACGACGAGGAGTCGATCCGAACGCTCATCTCCCGCAGATTGATGGCGGACGGCCACGACTGCACATTGGCATGCAACGGAGAGGAAGCTCTCAAGACAGTTTCTACGCAGGACTTCGACCTGGTCCTTTCGGACATAAAGATGCCGGGGTTATCGGGACTAGAGGTTCTTTCTCAGATCGTAGTCGAGCACCCGGACATCGGCGTCGTCATGATTAGTGCGGTGGCCGACACGCAGACTGCAGTCGAAGCCATGAAGCTGGGAGCATATGACTACGTTACCAAGCCATTCGAACTGGACGCACTCAGCACGCGGGTAGAGAAAGCCCTCGAGAGAAAGATCCTGATACTGGAGAACAGGGACTACAAGCTGCGTGATGCACAGGAAGCACTGCAGGACAGCAGGAAGGTGTTTCAGGGCATTAGCGAGGCAACTCAGGATGCCATCATCATGCTGGACAGCGACGGGAAGACGACATACTGGAACAAAGCCGCTGAGAGGATGTTTGGCTACACCAGCCAGGAGATCGTCGGGCAGGATCTGCACGCCGCTATTGCGCCCCCACAATATCATGAAGCCTTTCAGAAGACCATGGGCCACTTCAAGTTGGATGGGCAAGGCAACGCCGTAGGGAAGACGCTGGAGCTAACGGGTTTGAGAAGAGACGGGAGAGAGTTCCCAGTGGAGCTGTCCTTGTCTACGGTCAGGATAAGGGGCGAGTGGAGCGCCGTGGGCATAGTGCGCGACGTCACCGAGCGAAGACAGGCCGAGGAAGAACTGCAGACGTACAAGGAACACCTGGAAGAGCTGGTAGCCCAGCGAACCGCCGAACTCGAGTCAAGCCAGGGGCAACTCCTCCAGGCGGCGAAGCTGGCCGCCATTGGCGAACTAGTCTCCGGTGTCGCACACGAGATAAACAACCCACTGGCCGCAATCTCAATGTACACCGAGCTGCTGCTGGATGAGGTTCAGGATGAGGGAGCACTTGAGCGTTTGCGTATTGTCAATGCGCAGGCCGAGCGCGCTATCGCCATCGTAGACAACCTGTTGTCCTTCGCTCGAAAGCACGCGCCGAAGAGAGCCTACGCTTCTGTAAACGACAGTATCACCAGCACGGTGGAATTACGTGCTTATGATCTGAATCTGGACAACATCAAGATTGCACTTGACCTGGATCCCGATCTGCCCGGAACGATGGCCGACTTCCGCCAACTTCAGCAGGTCTTCTTGAACCTGATCACAAACGCTGAACAGGCTCTGAAACAGGCTCGCGGCAGAGGCACCATCACAATCGGGACTCAGAAGACTGACGGGGTGATAAGGATCTCCGTTGCAGATGACGGGCCCGGCATCCCTGCCAGTGCACTGAGCAGGGTATTCGAGCCATTCTACACGACGAAGGACGTCGGCAAAGGAACAGGACTGGGGCTCAGCATCTGCCACGGCATCGTTCAGGAACATGGCGGGCAGATACAAGTCGAAAGCACGGAGGGCAGCGGGGCGACCTTCATTATTGAGATGCCTATTATCACGAAAGACGCCGGCGACGAGGATCAGAGATGTGTGCCAGCTGGCAGCACTCCGGTTCCCGATCTGGCCTCTTAGCGACCCCAATAATAACAGTTGAGGGAGTTGGTCCGATGACGGGAAAACATAAGAAGAGGTCGATACTGGTGGTAGACGACGAGGATGCGGTAAGGGGAGCAGTTGCTCTCGCCCTGGCGAAGGAAGGCTATGACGTAACCGACGCTTGGAGCGGCGCCGACGCCCTGACTAAGGTAGCGCAAGAGAGATTCGACGCGGCCATACTGGACATCCGAATGCCTGAGATGACCGGGTTCGACGTCATGCATGCCATGCGTAGGATGTGCCCGGATACCATCCTCATAATCCTGACCGCCATGCCCGACCCGGAATCACGATTCGAGAGCTTGACCCAGACCGCCGGGGTGTACGCGTACTTGAAGAAACCATGCAAGCTGCAGACCCTGAAGGATACGATCGCGAGAGCTCTCGCCCAGCAATAGGCGGAACAGGTCAGATTTCACCGTCGAGCCACATATGAGGGCGGGGGGTGA
>JAZFSU010000043.1:0-4004 GCA_036446335.1 Dehalococcoidia bacterium
CTGGGAGGATAGAAGAAGCAGACATAGTGGTGCTCAATAGCTGTGTTGTGCGCGAGGCTGCTGAGAAGCGCGTCCTTGCCAAGCTGGAATCGCTGGCGCCCGTCAAGAGACATAATCCTGAGATGACGGTGGCTCTTGCGGGATGCTTTGTCGATAGCAAGGTTGCCGAGCTTGAACGTCGATTCCCACATGTGGACCTCTTCCTGAGGCCGGGGGAATTCGCAGCTCTCGAGGACTTGGCTCGGTCGCGACTCAGTCGGCGCGTAGCGAATATCTGCGCGTCACCCCTGCCGCCGACCGCATTTGTGACCGTTATTGAAGGCTGTGACAACTTCTGCTCGTACTGTATCGTTCCGTACCGGCGCGGAAGGGAGAGGAGCCGCGGGGTTGGCGAGATAAATGCTCAGGTGGAAGACCTCGTGGGGCGTGGCGTGAAAGAGGTCACTCTGCTGGGGCAGAACGTCGATTCCTACGGGCATGATCTTCCGGGGGCGCCGGATCTGGCCCACCTGCTACATGAGTTGAGCTCCGTCCATGGCCTCGAGCGTATTCGCTTCTTGACATCGCATCCCAAGGATATGAGTCTCAGACTCATTCAGGCCGTGAGTTCGATCGACAAAGTCTGTGAACTTGTCAGCCTGCCGGTTCAAGCCGGGGATGATGGCATCCTGAAGGCGATGGGGCGGGGCTATACTGTCGAGGACTACCGAAGGCTGGTTGGCCTGATGCGTAGTGAGATCCCTGGTGTTGCGCTCTCCACCGATGTGATCGTGGGCTTTCCGGGGGAGACCGAGGAGAGATTTCAGCGTACGCTGGGGCTTCTCTCCGACCTCGAATTCGACAGTGTCCATGTTGCAGCCTACTCTCCGCGGTCGGGAACGGAAGCGTCAAAAGTCCTTGAGGACGACGTGCCGTTGGCGGTGAAGAGGCGACGCTTGCAGACGGTGGAGGGACTTCAGGGCGAGATAGCCTCGGCCATCAACTCGCAACTCTTGGGTAACACGCTCGAGGTGCTGGTGGAGTGTGACAAGCAGGGAAAGTGGCAGGGGCGCACCAGAACAGGGAAGCTTGTGTTTTTCAAGCATGAGGCCGATTGCCTCGGCCAACTGGTTGACGTGGAAATTCAGAAGACTAGTCCGTGGTCGCTGCAGGGGGCGGTGAGACGCATCGCACGGACCTTTGGCGACAAGAACATGCGGTGTTCTAGTCCAGAGGAAGATCGATCGAATAGCCCCTGAGCACATCTTCTATCGCGGCTGCTGCCTTCTCGTCGGCCTGCGTTAGAGGCAGGCGGGGGTTGCCCACACGGAATCCCAGATGGTTCAAAGCGTGTTTGATGGGGATGGGGTTGGAGACGACAAACATCACATTGAACAGGGGCAGCAGGTGGCGATGGATCTGGGCTGCTTCATCTCTCCTGCCTTCGGTGGTGCTGGCTATCATCTCACGCATTTGCTTGCCAACCAGATGTGAGGCGACGCTGATGACGCCGCAACCGCCAAGGGACAGGATTGGCAGCGTGTCGTTGTCATTGCCGCTGTACACCAGGAAGTCCTCGCTGGTGGCAGAGATGATCCTGGAAACCTGGTCCAGGTCGCCACTCGCCTCCTTGATGCCAACGATGTTGTCGATTTGAGCCAGCCTCGCAACCGTCTCCGCCGTGATGCCGGTGGCGGTGCGGGTGGGGACATTGTAGATCAGGCACGGCAGGCTCGTATTCTCGGCGACTGTCTTGAAGTGCTGGTACAAGCCTTCCTGAGTGGGCCTGTTGTAGTAGGGGACGACCAGCAAGCACGCGTCCACACCCACTCGTTCAGCTTCCTTGGTTGTGGCAATGGCTTCAGTTGTGCTGTTGCTGCCTGTGCCTGCCACGATTGTTCCACGACCCTCCACAACCGATTTCACCTCGGCGAATAGCCGGATCTCCTCCTCACGCGTGAGGGTGGGGGACTCGCCGGTAGTGCCTACCACCACCACACCGTCGCTTCCGGACTCGAGCAGAGCAACTGCCAGCTTCTTGGCCTGCTTATAGTCGACCTCCCCTCTTTCGTCGAAAGGGGTTACCATGGCTGTGAGCAGACATCCGAGGTTTGCCAATTGCCGCCTCCTTGCTTTTGCCTAGATCCAGCCCTTGGAGATAAGGTGTTCGGCGATCTGTACGGCGTTGAGGGCAGCACCTTTGCGCACGTTATCGGCTACCACCCACATCGCCAGCCCGTTGGCATGTGAAGCATCCTGGCGGATGCGTCCAACGAACACTTCATCGGTGCCTGCAACGATCCAGGGATGGGGGTACAGGCTCACGGAAGGATCGTCCAACACCTTTACACCGGGAGCGTTGACTAGAACACTCCGTGCGTCCTCAGGGCTCATTGGGTTCGAAAACTCGACATGGATTGCCTCACTGTGACCAATGAAGGCGGGGGCGCGCACACATGTCGCCGAGATTGCCATGCTATCGTCATGGAGTATCTTTCGGGTCTCATGGATCATCTTCCATTCTTCTTTTGTATAGCCGTCATCAAGGAATACATCGATCTCGGGAAGAAGGTTGAACGCTATCTGGTGAGGGTAGACGTGAGGAACGGCGCGCTTGCCCTCGAGGACCAGCCTGGTCTGGTCTCTGAGTTCGTCCACGGCAACTGTTCCGGTGCCTGATACCGCCTGGTAGGTGTCCACCACGATGCGTTTGATAGGGTTGACCTTGTGCAACGGGTGGAGAGCGACCACCATTTGGATTGTGGAGCAATTGGGATTGGCGATCAGGCCTCGATGGTTCTCAAGATCTTCGGGATTGACTTCCGGAACCACCAGAGGTATCTTCGGGTTCATCCTGAAGGCCGCGCTGTTATCGATGACCACTGCACCCCTCTCGGCTGCTACGGGCGCGAACTGCTCGCTAATCTCAGTTCCAGCAGAGAATAGGGCCACGTCCACAGAATCGAAGGAGTTGGCGCTGAGCCCCTTTACCTCGATCTCCTTGTGATTGACGAACATCGTTTTCCCAATTGACCTGTCGGAGGCGAAGAGATGGATGGAAGCCATGGGGAAGTCCCGCTGCTCCAGTATCTTGATGAGCTCCTGGCCGACAAGACCGGTAGCACCGACGATGGCCGTGTGGTATTTCCTCATTGGCAAGGAGCCTAGCAACTTCCCTCCTCGAGCCCCAAGATGCCATCCAGGCCGACAACTGCCGCCTTGAGTTCAGTCACCTTCTTTATCGCCAGGAGGACGCTGGGCATGAAGGCTTCCCGGCCTATCTGATCGAGTCTGATCCTCAACGTCTGGCCTGGTGCGCCAAAAATCACCTCCTGGTGGGAAAGCAAGCCAGGCAATCGCACGCTGTGAATCGCGATCCCCTCGAACTCGGCACCGCGGCTGCCGGAAATACTTTCTGTCTCCGCTGTTGCATGAACGAAGGGCTTGCCCTTGGCTTCGGCCATCTTTTTGGCGGTGGTCAGGGCGGTCCCCGATGGAGCATCGGTCTTCTGATCGTGATGAAGCTCAATGATTTCAGCATGGTCGAAGAACTTGGCCGCCAGCTTCGCTGAGTGAATCATCACGGCTGCCGCTATGGAGAAGTTGGAAGCGATCACCGCTCCCAGTTCTTCCCTCCTGCACAGGTTCGTGATCTCGTCAACCCGCTCAGGGGAAAGCCCCGTGGTTCCGATCACCATTCGGACCTTGTGCTTGGCGGCCGCTCGCACTGCGGCCATCGTGGCTTCAGCGGCGGTGAAATCAACCATGACATCGGCGCCATGGTGACTCAGAATAGCGTCGAGATCGGGGGACAGCGGAATGGAGCGAGACCCGTCCGGAAGGAGCAAGCTGCGGCTCGCAGCTTTTAGGTCAACTGCGGTCCAAGGCTCTAGCTCTGGATCGAGGCAAAGAGCCCTCAGAACCTCTTGGCCCATCTTGCCCAGCGCCCCGTGGACGAGAACCCTTAACTGACCCATCAGAGGCTTGCTTCCGCCACTGTTCGTGTCCCTCAGTTGGTGGGCGGT
>JAZFSU010000044.1:0-2426 GCA_036446335.1 Dehalococcoidia bacterium
CAGCGATCTCAGGGACATGGCAAGCAGGGTACTGGACACGGTCTCGCCGGTCGACATCAGCACATCCAATTCCCTCGGGTCGGGATGCACCGAGACCTGGTTGGCGAGCTTGATCAGGGCATCCGTGGTCTTTCCCATGGCCGAGACCACCACTACCACCTGGTTGCCCTTCTTCTCGGCTGCAGTCGCGCGACCGGCCACATTCTTGATCTTGTCCGCGTCCGCCACCGAGCTGCCGCCATACTTCTGCACTATCACTGCCATCTTGTGCTCAGTGACCTCCCGTAAGTCTGCCCATGAGCGTGTGCCCGTCCTCAATGAGGATCCCGCTGCTCCTGGCCGCTTCCTCGTTGAAACCCGTAGCGTTCGAGCCCTGGAGACCGGGCCCCCAAAGCACAAAGGGCACCGGGTCCGCAACATGGGTTCGAACTTCGATCGGTGTCGAGTGATCCGGCATGGCCAGAACGCGGAAGTCGCCACCACCGCGGGCGAGAAGCTGGCCCACGACCTCTCTGTCCACTCGCTCGATCGCTTCTATCTTGCCATCGACATTTCCTGTGTGGCCAGCCTCATCGGGCGACTCAATGTGAGCGAACACGAGGTCATGATTGTCCAGAGCCTTCAGCGCGCCCGCTGCCTGGGCCGAATAGTCATTGTCCGGACCGGCTGTCACGCCTGGGGTCGACAGGTTCGCGATTCCCGCCATCTTTGCCAACCCTCGAAGAAGGTCTACGCCGGAAGTCATGGCGGCATCCGGGCCATACGCCTCCTTGAACGCCGGCAGTTCGGGCGCTTCTCCGCTACCCCAGAAAAGCCAGATCATGCTGGCAGGGACCTCTCCACGAGATTCCCTCGCCCTGTTCACCGGGTGGTCGCGCAGCACCTCCACCGAACGCGCCATAAGGTCCCGAAGCAGTTGGCTCCCGGGACCCGAAGGAAGGTACTCGTCAATGGACCTGCCCGGGATATCGTGCGGAGGCGTGCAGGTGGCCAGCAGCGCGTCAGAGTGCCCTTGCATCTTGAGAATGTGCCTGTAGCCGACACCGGGATAGAAGTGCATATGGTCGTCGCCAAGGGTCTCCTCGAGCGATTCGACCAGGGTGCGGGCTTCGCCATCACTGATGTGGCCGGCGCTGTAGTCCTGCATCGTCCCATCCTCGATGGCGACCAGATTGCAGCGGAACCCGATCTCTCCCTCCATGATAGGTATGCCCATGCTTACCGCCTCGATCGCGCTCCTGCCCTGATAGTAGACCCTGGGATCGTAGCCCATTATGGCCATACATGCGCAGGCACTGGAGGGCTCCATCCCAGGCGGCACAGTTCGCGCCAGGCCGACGATTCCCTCTCTCACCATTCGATCGAGATTCGGAGTGCTGGCCAGCTCCAGGCAGGTCCTCCCGCCCTTGTCAGGCAGAGGCCACCCCGAAGCGCCATCGATAATTACAACGCAGTATTTCACGACCGGTCTAAGTATAGCGGTCGACAGGGAGTGATTCAAGGAGGCCGCCTCTCGCACCGGACATCCAGTTTCTACGGCGGCAAGCGACCGGAACGTAGCGGAAGCGCACCGCTCAGCCCACAGACCCTTTCCTGGCACCGGGCAGCCACGACAAGATGACCACAATGGCCACCACGCTCTGGCTGGAAAGCCAGGCTATCCCGACCCCGGTGATGCCCATGGACGGCAGCAGCACCCAGCTCAGCGCCAGCGTGCCTGCGGCTATCAGAGCGTTCAGCAGCACCACACTGCCCATCTTCATCTCCACCCTTTTTGCCCCGAAGAATATGTGGTTGAGACTCAAGGGCAAGGCCGAGACAGCCAAAATGCGAATGAGCCCGGTGGCGTGCTCCGCGTACGCAGGGCTGAACACGTGGAGAACCCTGTCACCAAGAAGCGCAACCACGACTGCGGCGGGCACGACCACGGCCAGAGTGAACACCAGGCTTCGCTTCGTGTCGCGGGCCAGTTTCCTCTTGTCATGAGAACCCTCGGCGAACAGGGAGAAAGAGACGCTGATCCCGATGGAGAAAAGGAACCTGGATATCGCCCAGGCAATATAGAAGTAGGCAGCCTCTTCGGCCCCCAACCTGTTCAAGACCATGATTGGCAGGATGAAGCTGGGCGCAAACCAAAAGAGCGCCGTAGCATAGTTGGCAGCCGAAAAATGCACTACCTTCGAGATCACATCCCGCCGTATTGCCGGAAGAGGACGGTAGCCCGCCTGCACGCGAGGGACAAACCGGAGAATGCCTATGGCGATCGCCAGCGTCGCGGCCAGACCCCAGGCTGCAAACAGGCCGAAGACCCCAAAGAACGAGGCCAGGAGAACGACCAATCCGATCCTGAACAGGTTGAAGAGAATGCCTTCCCCCAGCGTATATCCGGCCCTTCTCCAGGCGACGAATATCTTGCCTCCCAGCAT